>NZ_SOHB01000028.1:0-179837 GCF_004403055.1 Cryobacterium sp. TMT1-19 | reverse complement strand
GCGCAGGCGATCCGCTTCTGGCCGGCCAAAGCCTCGGCGTCGGGAAGAGCCGCGAGGTCGGCGCTCGAGGAGCCCAGCAGGGCGACAGCGTCGGCCGCCCGCCTGAGGTCATCCGCGAGGTTCGTCATGTTATGAGGATACCTTAAGGAGCACACGTAGTCGAGTGTCACTCACCTTCTGTAAATGCGAGTTTCGTATCTTTGTTCAGGCGCGCGGCTGTTTGGCCGCGCGGCGCCACCGATGATCGTTTGCAGCGTCAGCGGTGAGCCTGCTTCCAGACCCTGCGCCACGAAAGCCGAAGGCGGCCTCCCGGGGATGAGCCCCGGCGAGACCGCCACCAACCGACAAGCGCTCAAGCGCTCAAGCGCTCAAGCGCTCAAGCGCTCAAGCGCTCAAGCGCTCAAGCGCTCAAGCGCACCAGCACCTGAGCCCCTACGAGCCCACGCGATCCAGGCGCGCCACGCCGATCTTCGAGTCGGCCATGCCGTAGAACACGAACAGCTGCCCCGCGATCTCCTCGATCGCGGTCGGAAACACCACGTTCGGCACGATGCCGCTGATCTCATCGGGCGTCTCCGCCTTGAGCAGCGGCTCCGACGTGCGCTTCAGCACGATGGTCGGGTCGTCCGCGTCGAGAATCATCGCTCCGGCCGAGTAGTTCACCTTCTGCTGCTGCGAGAACGCGCCGTCGATGGTTCCGGTGACGCCGTGGTGCATCAGCAGCCAGCCCTCCGGCACCCGCAACGGGGCAGGGCCGCCGCCGATCTTCAGCTCTTCGAACGCGAACTCCGGCCCGGCCAGGAAACGGTGGCCGCTCCAGAAGGTGAGCTTCGTGATGTCGGCGAGCACATCCGCGACCGGCAGATAGCTGATCCAGATGCTCTGCCGGGTGTCGGTGACGCCGGCGGGAACACGGATGCCCTCACCCGGCTTGACCTCGCCCAGATCCCACATCGGGCGGTGCAGCACGGCGAAGCACTCGACTCCATTCGGGCCGGCGACCGGCTCCGGGAAGAACACGGTGTCCTTGTTGTGGAACAGGTTCAGGTCCATGTCCAGCGTGTCGTCGAAGGCGAACAGCGCCGGACCGAGCCGGCGCCACTCGCGCAGGTCCGAGGACACGGCCACGGCCGTGCGCGGGCCGAGGGGGCCGTAGGCGACGTAGGTCATCACGTGTAGGCCGAGCCGGGGAACGAAGGTGATCCTGGGATCTTCCACTCCGGCGTTGTTCGCGCCGCGCTCCCAGCCGCGGTCCGGTGCAAGAACGACACCCTCGCGTTCGACGCCCGTGGGTACGCCGTCGGTGATGATGACCTTTGCGAGTCCGACGCGGGAGACGTTTCCGGTGGCGACCAGTCGGGGGAGCAGATACAGAGTTCCGTCGGCAGAGTGCCCCGTGCCGGGGTTCAGCACCCCCTCGGCCTCGAGGTCGTTGCCCGCTTCGGGCGTCATGATGACGCCCATTCGGGTCAGGGTGTAGGGGAATTCAGTGGGGTTGGGCATTTCTAACCTTTCACGCCGGAGCCGATATTGTTCGACACGAAGTGCCGTTGGAAGAGGAGGAACAGGATCACAGCAGGGGCGGCCAGGACGCAGGCCCCGGCGAGAACCGCCCCGAACGGGTTCGCCGCTGTGGCGGCGATATTGCTCAGGTAGTTGGCGAGTGACACGGCGAGAGGCTGGAGGGACGCTTCCTTGGTGATCAGGAACGGCCAGAGGAATTCGTTCCACGGTCCGATGAAGGTCAGCAGCACGACGGTCAGCAGGGCCGGCCGCACCAGAGGCAGGGCGATCCGCCGCAGGATCCGCAGTTCGCCGGCGCCGTCGATGCGGGCGGCATCGAACAGATCCTTCGGAATCTGCAGGAAGTACTGCCGGAAGATGATCACGGCAGTCGAGTTGATGGCGAACGGCAGGATCATGCCCAGATAGTTGTCGGCCAGTCCGTAGTCCCGGGCGATCATCACGTAGAGCGGGATCATCAGCAGCTGGAACGGCACGACCTGCACGAGCAGTGCGAGAGCGAAGGTGACACCGCGTCCGCGCCACTGCAGCTGGGCGAGGGCATAGCCCACTAGAACACCGAAAACCACGGTGAAGAGAATGACGCCACCCGTGAAGATCCCCGAGTTGAGCAGCCCCTGCAGCAGGTTGATCCGGCTGTTGATGTCACCGTAGTTGTCGAGCGTCAGGTTGGCGGGGTTCGGGAACGCGCCGGCGACAGTCGGGTCCGGTTCCTTCTGGAGCGAGCCGATGACCATGTAGTAGAAGGGGAACAGGAACACAAGCGCCCCGACCGTGAGCACCACACCCCGCAGGATGTTCTGCCCGCGGCTCATGATTCGTCACCGCCTGCAAGCTTGCGCTGGATGAACGCGAGGATGAGAACTCCGATCACGAGGATGACGCCGATCGCGGCCGCCGTGTCGGGCGACCCCTGTTCGATCCCGCGCTGGTACATCATCAGCACGGGTGACGAGGATGCCCCGTTCGGGCCGCCGCCGCCGGTGAGCAGGTACGGCTCCGTGAAGAGGTTGGCGCCGGTGACCGTCGAGAGCAGCAGCACGAGCACAGTCGCCGGGCGTACGCCCGGCACGGTGACCGAGAAGAAACTTCGGATCCTGCCCGCGCCATCCGTTGAAGCAGCCTCGTACAGTTCCTCCGACACGTTCTGCAGGGCGGCCAGGTAGAGCAGAATGAAGAATCCGAGGCCCTTCCAGGTCACGAAGATCGCGATGGTGGGCATGGCCCAGTCCTCGTTGATCAGCCACGCCGGATCGGGCGCGAGCGGCCCGAGAATCTGGTTCACGAGGCCGTTGCCGCTGAACAGGAAGATCCAGACGCCGACGACGGCGACGCTCGCGGTCACATAGGGCACGTAGTAGGCAACGCGCAGGAAGGTGCGGAACCGCACGGCCTTGTTCAGGGCGGTGGCGAGCATGAGCGAGAGGATGACCGTCAACGGCACGTTGATCAGCAGGAAGACTCCCACGTTGCCGAAGGAACGGATGATGGCCGGGTCGGCCAGCACTTCCCGAAAATTGTCCAGGCCGACGAATGGCCGGTCCACATCGGCGCCGGGTGCTGCGAAGAAGTAGTCGTGAAACGACATCCAGAAGGCGAAGACCAGCGGGTAGGCGAAGACGGCCAGAACGAAGATGAGGTAGGGGGCGCTGAGCAGGAGCCCGAATGGGTTCTTGCCCAGAAGGGGGTGTTTGCGCCGGCGGGGGCCCCCGCCGGGAGGAGTTGCGCTCCTCCCGGCGACGGTCCGACTCGCGGTTGACTGGGACATCCGTTACGGCTTGGAGATCAGGGTTTTGATCTTCTCGGCGGCGGAGTCGAGGGCGGCGGGGATCTCACCCTCGCCGGTGATGACCGACTTCGTGTACGCGTCGCGGAAGGCCTGCCAGGCGGCGACCGAGCTGGAGACGTTGGGAACCTCGACCATGCGGGATGCCTGGTCGCCGAACTGCTCGTAGGCCGGGTTGGCCGCGAAGTACTCCGGATACACCGTTGGGAGGTCCTCGCGGAGCGGCATCTGGCCGGTCAGCTCGAGAAGCTGTCCGTCCTGGTCCTCGCTGGTGGCGAATTTCAGCACATCCCAGGCGGTGGCCTGGTTCTCGCAGGCCGTGAACATTCCGACGTTCTTCGCGTCACTGAACGTGTAGGTTTCCTCGGCCGGAGTGCCCTCGCTGGTGGGAACGGGAACCGCACCCCAGTTCACGGCGTCCTTGTACACCGACACGGCCCACGGGCCGACGATGGACATCGCGGCCTGGCCATCGGCGAACGAGTCGCCCTGGTACTGCTCTTTGCCGGCGAGACCCTCGGCGTACAGGGTCTTCCAGAACTCCGCGACCTTCGCGCCGTCCTCGTCGTTGAAGGTGGCCTCACCGTCTTCGATCAACTGCGTGCCACCGGTTTCGGCGGCGTAGAGCGGGTAGAAGTCGAACCAGCTCTGGAAGAACTGGCTGGTCGGGGCCGGGTAGATGGCGTTCGGCGCGGCGCCGCTCTCGACGAGGGTGCGCGAGGTGGCGAGGAATTCGTCGTAAGTGGCCAACTGGGGGTTCTCGGCGTCGAGTCCGGCGGCGGTGAACATGTCCTTGTTGTAGAAGATCATGACGGGGTTGGACTTCCACGGCATCTGGAAGTACTTCGCGTCGGCGCCCTGGTACTGCTCGGCCGTGTCGCCGCTGCGTGCCTCGATGTAGGCGGCGCCGTCCTCGAAGCTGGAGAGGTCGACGAGACCACCCTGCTTCTCGAACTGCGGCACCGCGACCGGGGCCGTGTTGAATACGAGGCAGGGGGCGTTGCCGGCCGTGATGGCGGCACCGATGACCTCCTCGCTGCTCTTACCGGCCGGGATTTCCTGCGCCTTCACCTTTTCGTCCGGGTTCTCGGCGTTCCAGGCCTCCACCATCTGCTTGCCCCAGGCGATCTCGGTTTCGTTGTTCGAGTACCAGATCGTGATCGGCCCGCGGTTGGTGGCCGCGTCACCCGTCGTCCCCCCGGACGCGCAAGCGCTTAGTGCCAAGGCCACTGTGGCGGATGCCGCCGTAACGGTGAGAATCCGCCTGGCCATTCCATTGCTGTGCATGTGGTGCTCCATTTCTCAAAACCCGCAGCAGCCTTGCTGCGGTAAACATGTGTCAGCGCTGTGGGTCAGCCGTGGGGCGGGGCGGTCGACCCGCGCACCACGAGCCGGGCCGCCGGGAGGTCCACGTCGTCCGCCGAGCCGTTCTCCATCAGGGCCAAAAGCGTGCTCGCCGCCGCGCGGCCCCACGCCATCGGTGCTGCGCTGACGGTGGTCAGGGGCGGGTACACGTAACGGCAGAAGTCGATGTCGTCGTAGCCCGTGATCGAGAGGTCGTCGGGGACCCGCACGCCCAGCTCGTGCGCCATGCCGAGACCGGCGATGGCCATCGGGTCGTTGGCATAGACGATCGCAGTCGGGGGCGTGTCCTGGGTCAGGAGGCGCCGAGTGGCATCTGACCCGGCGCCCACGGAGAAATCGGTCTCGACGGTCTGCCCCTCCGGCAGGCCCGCCTCGCGCAGGGCGGCGGCGAAGGCCGCGCGCCGGCGGCTGCCGTGCAGCAGCGTCGAGCTGCCCGCGACGTGCGCGATGCGGCGGTGGCCGAGGGTGGCGAGGTGAGCGACGGATGCCATCACACCAGGTGTGTCGTCCACGGTCACCGCAGGGAAGGGGCTGGGCCCGTCGGGGCGTCCGAGCGTGACCGCCGGCAGACCAAGCTCGGCGAGGAGCGGGATGCGCGGGTCGCCGTGGCGGAGGTCGCTGAGAAAGACCCCGTCGACGCGCCCGTCGGCCACGAGTGAGCGGTAGGTCTTCAACTCGGTCTCCTCGTCGGGAACGACGCTGAGCACGAGGGCGCGACCCTCCGGGGCAAGGATGCTCTCGACGCCCGCGATGAAGGAGGGGAAGAACGGGTCGGAGGCAAGCACGTCCGGGTTGCGGGCGATCACGAGGCCGAGCGCGTAGGACCGCTGCGTGGAGAGCGACCGGGCGCGGAGGGACGGCTTCCAGCCCAGCTCCTTGGCGACGTGAAGGATGCGCACCCGGGTCTCGGGGGCGACGCCGGGCCGGTTGTTGAGGGCGAAGGAGACGAGGCCCTTGCTGACGCCGGCCCGCTTGGCGACCACCTCGATGGTGACCTTTGGGGGGTTCGCGACCGACTTCGCGGCGGACTGAGCGGTGGGCTTCACGGTGGTGGTGGCACGAATATTCGCAGGCACGTTTCTGGGCCTCCTCATTGACAGCCGACCCAACCTGAACCGGTTTAGAAAGGCTATAGCGGTTTAGTTCCCCCCGTCAAGGGGGCGGCTCCGATTACAGCCGGTCCGATTGAACCCAGGCCGGGGAAGGCCTAGATTGTGCTCAAATGGACTGGTTCGGGGCCGGAGAATACGAGATCGCGCGGCAGGTGCTGCAGCGCGGGGTGGCTGCCTGCTACCTGATCGCCTTCGTTTCGGCCGTCAACCAATTCCCCGCGCTGCTCGGCGACCATGGCCTGCTCCCGGTGGCCCGTTTTGTGGCCCGCGTGAGGTTCAGCGAGTCGCCGAGTATTTTCCACTGGCATTACTCCGACCGGATGCTGCGTTCCCTCGCCTGGTCCGGCGCCGCCGTGGCGGCCACGCTCGTGGCCGGCCTGCCGCAGCTCGGGCCGCCCTGGCTGCCGATGGTCGCTTTCCTCCTGCTCTTCGTGGGCTACCTGTCGATCGTCAACGTCGGCCAATCCTTCTACTCGTTCGGCTGGGAGAGTCTGCTGCTGGAGGGCGGTTTCGTGGTGGCCTTCCTCGGCTCCGAGCAGGTGGCCCCTCCGCTCTTCGTGATCCTGTTCTGCCGCTGGCTGCTCTTCCGGCTGGAATTCGGCGCCGGCCTGATTAAGATCCGCGGCGGCCGGGAGTGGCGAGACCTGACCGCCCTCTATTACCACCATGAAACGCAGCCGATGCCGAACCCGCTCAGTTGGTTCGCACACCACCTGCCCCCGTGGTTCCACCGCGGGGAGGTGATCGGCAACCACTTCGCGCAGTTGGTCGTGCCGTTCTTCCTCTTTGCGCCCCAGCCCGTCGCATCCGTCGCGGCCCTGATCGTGATCCTGAGCCAGTTCTGGCTGGTGCTCACCGGCAACTTCGCCTGGCTGAACTGGATCACCATCGTGCTGGCCTTCTCTGCCGTCGACGACGCCACGCTGCGTGCGGTGCTGCCGTGGCTGCCGGCCGGGGAGGCCGCACCGGATGGCCCGCTCTGGTTCGTGATCGTGGTCAGCCTGGCCACCGCCCTGCTCCTGGTGCTCAGCTACTGGCCGCTTCGCAACCTGGTCGCCCGCCGGCAACTGATGAATGCGAGCTTCAACCGGTACCACCTGGTGAACGCCTACGGTGCGTTCGGCACGGTCACCCGGCAGCGCCACGAGGTGGTCGTCGAGGGCAGCGACGCCGCCGACCCGACCGACGAGACGGGCTGGCGCGCTTACGAGTTCCGCGGCAAGCCCGGCGACCCCGAGCACCGGCCCCGCCAGTTCGCGCCGTACCACCTGCGCCTGGACTGGCTGATGTGGTTCCTGGCGCTCGGCGACCCGGGCACCCGCTGGTTCGAGATGTTCCTGGCCCGCCTCCTCGAGGGCGACCGACCCACGCTGCGGATGGTGCGGGTCAACCCGTTCCCGCAGGCCCCGCCCCGCTACGTGCGCGCCCGGGTCTACCGCTACCGCTACTCCACTCCGGACGAACGCCGAGAGACCCGAGACTGGTGGGTGCGCTCGGAGGTCGGCCTGCTCGTGGCCCCCATCACCCTGGCCTGGAGGTCCCGTGCCTGACGTCGACGTGGTTGGAGCCGGGCCCAACGGGCCGGAGGCGGCGCTCGTCCTGGCCCGGACCGGGCTGAGCGTGCACGTCACCGAGCGGGAGAGCCGGCCCGGCGGCGCCCAGCGCACGGAGAAGCTGAGCATCGTCGACGGCATCCGGGAAGACGCCGGTTCCTTGGCTCTACCTCTGCTTGGCCTCCACCCCGCCGGGCCCGGCCGTGCGCGGCATGAACGGCAGGTAGGCCGCCACCCTGGCCGCGCCCGTCTGGCTGCGATTCCACCGTCGTTTCGGCGGAGAGCCAGAACGAGGGGTGAATGTCCGAACCGCACCGCCCGGCTGCACGGGCGGTGATGTGGCACATCCTGCGACACGCGAGCTCGGCCGGGCCTGACCCACGACTGAGCCGGGACGCTGCTACTCGTCGTCGGGGCCCGGCGGCAGCACCTCGGGCGCCCGAAGCTTGTCGATCTCGCGGCGTTCGCGCTTGGTGGGACGGCCGGCGCCGCGGTCCCGCATCGGGAGGAGCGCCACCTCCTCGCGCGGGGGCGGCGGGGGAGTCTGGTCGACGAAGCACTCCGCCGCGACTGGCGCGCTGACCCGTTTGACCATGATCTTCGACACGACCAGGATGCGGTCGAAACCGCTGATGCGCACCCGCACCTCGTCGCCGATCCGCACGGTCTGCGCGGACTTGGCCCGCTCGCCGTTCACCTTGACGTGACCGGCTCGGCAGGCGGCCGTGGCCTGGGAACGGGTCTTGAACATCCGCACGGCCCAGGCCCAGCTGTCGACACGGGCGGTGGTCAGAGGCTCCATCCCTCGACTCTACGGCCCGCAGGCCCGAACCGCCCGCACCCTAGAAGGGCCCGAGCTTCACCCAGGCGATCAGCAGCATGGTCACCAGGAATCCGGTCAGGAAGTTGAGCCAGAGAAAACGCGTCCAGCCGGCGTTCGCGGTCTCGGACCGCTCGTCCGACACCGACCGGAACGGCCAGGCCGCCAGAATGTAGGGCACCGCGAGCACCGAGGCCAGCAGCCCGGGCCAGCCGGTCACAAGCATGAGCAGCCCGGCCAGGGCCCAGAATGCGATCGCGAGGCGCACGGTCCGCGCGGCGCCGAGCGCGGTCGCGACCGAGGCGATGCCGCCTTCCCGGTCGGGCACGACGTCCTGTACGGCGCCGAAAGCGTGGCTGGCCATGCCCCAGAGGAAGAACGCGGCGAGCAGGGCAACCAGGCCGGGCGTCGCGACGGCGCCGGCCACCACGAGACCGTAGACGGCGGGGCTGACGAAGTGGGTGCTCGAGGTGATCGAGTCCACGATCGGGCGCTCCTTGAACCGTAGTCCCGGAACGGAGTACGCGGCCACCGCGAACAGGCTCACGGCCAGAATGAACCATGACCACGGATGCTCCGCGCCGGCCAAGACGAGCATCGCCACCAGCATGGGCACAGCCGTCACGATCCCGGAGACGAGCACCGTGCGGTGAAGGACCGGGTCCAGCATGGCTCCCTCGACGCCGCCCTTGCGCGGGTTGCGCAGGTCGGACTCGTAGTCGAAGACGTCGTTGATTCCGTACATCAGCAGGTTGTACGGAATGAGGAAGAAGAGGGTGCCCACCAGCAGCAGGGCGTCCACCCGGCCGGTCGTCACCACATACGCGGCGGCAAACGGGAACGCCGTGTTGATCCAGCTCAGCGGACGCGACGAGAGCAGCACCTGCCGGGTCTTCCAGAGCGGCGGGGTGCGAGTCTCAGTCATTCGGTTTTCTTTCCAGCAGGGCCCAGAGCGCGGGCAGCAGGAGCGCTGCCGCAACGGGATAGGCGAAGTCTTCGATCGGGGCCAGGCCGATCCGCAATCCGAAGATGCGGCTGGGATCGTAGTCGACCAGTCCGACCCCGATCATAATGCTGTCGAAAACGGCCGTGAGCACGAGCACGGTGGCCACGGCGATCCCGGCGGCACGGATCCTGTGCCGGGAGAGCCGGCCGCGGCGCACGGCCGCGAGGAACACAGCCGTGGCGAGCAGAAGGAAGACGGTGTTCAGGAGCAGGTAGGTCACCCGTCGCTCCCCTCGTCGACGCCGGCCCGTTCGGCCCGGGAGGCGAGCAGCAGGCGCGCCCCCTGCACGGCGTTCATGGTGAGGTAGCAGAGGAAGGTGAGGAAGAAGAACTCCTCCACGGGCAGCTCCGGGGCCAGCTGCAGACCGGTCATCAGGGTCGTCTCGCCCCGGTAGAAGATGCCCAGGCCGATTCCGAAGAGGTCCCAGACGAGGAAGTACACCAGCCCGGCGCCGAGCACGATGGCCGCTCGCACCGGGTTCCGCCAGAAGAACAGCCGGAAGCGACGGTCGAACAGCACCATTGCCCCCAGGCTGAGAAGCAGGGTCAGCAGATACGCGAACGTCACAGCACTACCGGATTCACTGTGCTGCCGAAGTCACTGGGCTTCCGGCAGCGGCGCCCGCACGGAGTTCGGCAGCGGTTCCGGGAGCGGTCCCGTGCTCGTGTCCGAGTTGATCCGCTTGAGGAGAATTTCAGCGCTGATCAAGCACATCGGAAGTCCGATGCCCGGGATGGTGGTGCCGCCGGCGTAGAACAGACCGTCGACCTTCGCGGAGGCGTTGGAGCCGCGCAGGAATGCGCTCTGCCGCAGGGTGTGCGCCGGGCCGAGGGCCCCGCCGCGCCAGGAGTTGAGGTCGTCGGCGAAGTCGCCAGGTCCCACCGTGCGGCGCACCACGATCCGCTCCGCCAGGTCGGGAATGCCGGCCCAGTCGCTGAGCTGTCTGACGGTGTCATCCGCGATCTTCTCGATCGCGGCCGAGCCTTGGCCGTTGATCCCGCCGTGGCCGAGGCCCGGGTCGGCGGGGATCGGCACCAGCAGGAACATGTTCGTGTAGCCCTCAGGGGCGACTCCCGGGTCGGTGGCACTGGGCATACAGGCGTAGAAGGAGGCCGGCGAGGGCACGCTGGTCTTCTTGCCGAAGATACGGCCGAAGTTCTCGGCCCAGTCCCTGGTGAAGAACAGACTGTGATGTTTCAGCTCGGGCAGGTCTCCCTTGATGCCGAGCATCACGAGCACGGCGCCCGGACCGGAGACGCGCTTCTGCCACCAGCGCTCGGGGTAGGTCTGCGCGGATGCCGGCAGCAGCTCGGTCTCCGTGTGGTGCAGGTCGGCGGCCGAGACGACCGTGTCGGCGTCGAGGGTGACACTGGTGCCGTCGCCCGTGCGATAGCTGACCCCGGCGACGGCGGTCGCGGCGCCCGGGGTGGTGTGGATCGCCGTCACGGTCGCCTCGGTGATCACGGTCACGCCCTGCGCTCTCGCGATGTCGGCGATGCTGTCGATCAGCCGAGTGAACCCACCCTGCGGATAGAGCACGCCGTCGGCCATGTCGAGGTGGCTCATCAGGTGGTACATCGACGGGGTCTGGTCGGGCGAGGAGCCGAGAAACACGGCCGGGTAGCCGAGGATCTGGCGCAAACGGTGGTCCTTCACATAGCCGGCCACGAATTTGTCCAGCGGCTGCAGCAGCAGTCGGGCCAACCGACCGAGCCGCTTCAGGACATCCGGAACCAGCAGGGGTGTGAAGGAGGCGAAGCTTGTATACAGGAACCGTTTGACTGCCATGTCATATGTCTCTTTGGCCGAGACGAGGTAGCGGTCGAGGGCCGCGCCCGCACCGGGTTCGAGGCTTTCGAACAGACGGATGTTGTCGGCCCGCTCGGCCGCGATGTCCACCGGCTCCGTCGTGCCCTCGAAGAAGACCCGGTAGCCCGGGTCGAGGCGGGTCAGGTCGAGCTGTTCCGCGGAGGATGTGCCGAACAGCCGGTAGAAGTGGTCGAACACCTGCGGCATCAGGTACCAGGACGGCCCGGTCTCGAACCGGAAGCCGTCGACGTCCCAGAAGCCGGCCCGGCCGCCGAGGGTGGCCTGCGCCTCGAGCAGGGTGACCTGGTGGCCGTCCCGGGCCAGCAGCGCGGCGCTGGCCAGTCCGGCGATGCCGCCGCCGATGACAACGGTGTGCCTGATCGGTGCGCTCATCGCTTCCACGCTCCCGGTCCGAACGACGCGGTGAGTGCAATCATGATTTTCTCCGGATCCGGCACCCGTACCCGGGCGCTCATCAGTTCTCGCGCGGGGGTGACTCGCAGCTTCGCCGACAAGCGGGCGAAAAGGTGGTGTGCAGCGGTGACCGCGCGGCGGCTCCCCACCGGGAGCATGGGCAACACGCGGGCCGCCGCGTCGAGGTCGGCGTCCATGTCGTCGAGGAGTTCGTTCTTCTGTGTTTCGGTCATGGTCAGCAGGTTCACACCGGGAAAGTAGTTGCGGCCGAGGGCGTCCCGGTCGGCGGCGAGGTCGCGCAGGAAGTTGACCTTCTGGAAGGCCGCGCCGAGGCTCCGGGCACCGGCCTCGAGAACCTGGAGCTCATCGGTCGTGCACCGCGTGTCCTGCACGAAGCAGCGCAGACACATCAGCCCGATCACCTCGGCCGAACCGTAGATGTACTCGGCCACTCCGGCCGCGTCGAACGGCAACGGGTCGAGGTCCCGGCGCATCGAGGCGAAGAAGGGTGTGGTCAGGCTGGTGTCGATTCCGGCTTCCCGGGCGGTCGCCGCGAAGGCGTGCACGACCAGATTGGTGCTGAAGCCCGACCCCATCGCCTGGCTGGTCTCCCGTTCGAGCGCGTCCAGCAGGTCGCGCTGGCCGTCCACGTTCACGCCGGCCTGGCTTGCGGCGCCGTCCACGATCTCATCGGCGACCCGGACCAGGGCGTAGATGGTGCGCACCTGGCTGCGCACGCGCGGCTCGAGGAGACGGGCCGCGAGGCCGAACGAGGTGGAATAGTGGCCGATGACCGTGGCGGAGCTGGCCCGGGCCGCGGCGTTGTACTTCGCGATGCCGGTGTGGTCGTCGGGGCTGTCACGTTTCATCGGCTGCGATTCACGGCGGTGCCTGCCAGGGTGGTGAGCAGCTCGCGCAGGGGCGCCGGTACGGCGGCCGTATCGAGCGCGGCCACGGCGCGGGTGCAGTGGTCGGTGGCCAGCTCATCCGTTGCCTGCAGGGCGCCGCAGTCACGAAGCAGGCCGCGCACGGTGTCCGCTTCCGCCTCGGTGAGGTCGGCCTTGCCGATGAAGGGGGCGATCTCTGGCCAGCCGTGGGTGGTGCCCGCGTGGGCGATCAGGGTCGTCTGCTTGCCTTCCCGCAGGTCGGTGAGCACGCTTTTGCCGGTCTTCTCCGGGTTGCCGAAGACCCCGAGGACGTCGTCGGTCAGCTGGAAGGCCACGCCGATCAGGCGGCCGTAGGCGCCGAGCACGTCGATCGCCTCGGCCGAGCCGCCGGCCAGGATGGCGCCGGCCTGCAGGGGAGCCTCGAACGAGTAGACCGCCGTCTTCTGCTCCAGGGTGGAGATGACCTGGGCCACCGTGAGCGGATGCTTCGACGCGGCGTTGGTGACGTCCGCCAGTTCCCCGGCAGCGGAGACGAACACCGCTCGATCGAGCAGGTCGAGCAGGCGGCCGCGCAGTTCGAGCTCGACCGGCAGCATCGCGAGGGCGCGGTGGGCCTCGCTCAGCGCCAGGTCGCCGGCTAGGATCGCGGCCGTCGCGGCCCACGCCCCGGCCTGGTCGCCGGCTCCGTGGGCGAGGGCGCGCTCGGTGAACTGCCCGGCGATGTTGGCCACGCCGCGGCGGGCGAGGTCGTGGTCGATCACGTCGTCGTGGATCACGAAGGCCGTGTGCAACAGTTCGAAGCTGACCGCGACCGGAGTGGCCAGGGTGAGGTCGGTGCCGCCGAGGCCGGTGAACGCGGCCAGCACCAGTGCGGGGCGCACACGCTTGCCGCCGCTGCTGGCCTGCTCAAGAGAGTCCCAGAGCGCGACATAGTGTTCGCCGTAGTCGCTGGCGCGCAGGCGGGCGGCAGCGAAAAAACGCTGCAACTCCGTCCCTACCCCGAGCGTCTGGATTTCATGCATCGAAACTGGTCAATTCCTGGAGCTGCAGCCCCAACCAGGGGCTGAACGCCCACGGGGCGTCCCGCACCGAGCGCTGCAGGGCGGCCGGCTCCACCCAGGCAAATTCCATGACCTCGTCCGGGTTGGGTACGGGTTCGCCGGTGGCGCGGGCCAGGTAGACGGGGCAGATCTCGTTCTCGACGATGCCGCTGCTGTCGACGGCGCGGTAGCGGAAGTCAGGCAGGGTGACCGTCAGGTTCGCAATCGAGAGTCCGAGCTCGAACAGCGCGCGCCGCTCGATGGCAGCGGGAAATTCCTCGCCCGGGAGCGGATGGCCGCAAAAGGAGTTGGTCCAGACGCCCGGCCAGGTCCTCTTCGACAGGGCGCGTCGGGTAACGAGAACCTCGCCGGTCGGATTGAGCACATGGCAGGAGAAAGCGAGGTGGAGCGCGGTGTCCGTGTCGTGCACACTGAGCTTCGGGGCCGTGCCGATTTCGCGGCCGGACTCGTCCAGCAGGACCACGAGTTCTTCGAGCACTTCGACCGGCCGCATTAGCCATCCCTTCGGGTGATTCAGTCAAGATACCGGAAAAAATACCTAATCTGATTAGCTAAATTCGAGGCTAGCACGGGGCCCTGTCCGAACCGTCCATTGCGGGGCGTCGGGAGGCCCGCACGGCATCCGTCGGCCGCACGCTTAAACTCGTGGGGTGCCCACCCCCGCTGCAGACCATGTCAACGCCCTTCTCGCCTCGTACCAGGATTTCCCGCAAGTGGGCATCCTCTTCCGCGACCTCAACCCGGTGTTCGCCGACGCCGCCGCTTTTCGAGCGCTGATCGACGAGCTCGCCGGCCGGTTCCAGGGTGAATTCGACGCGGTGGCCGGCATTGAGGCCCGCGGCTTCCTGCTGGCCGCGGCGATCGGCTACGCGGCGGATGTCGCCGTGCTCGTCGTGCGCAAAGGCGGCAAGCTCCCCGGATCGGTGCTGAGCGAGGAGTACGACCTCGAGTACGGCTCGGCCTGCCTCGAGCTCGAGATCGGCCAGCTCGCGCCGGGTGCCCGCGTGCTGGTCGTCGACGACGTGCTGGCCACCGGCGGCACGATCGCCGCGACCGCCCGGCTCATCGAGCGCGCCGGCTACCGCCTGACCGGCGTCGGCGTCGTGCTGGAGCTGACCGAACTGGTCGGCCGAACGCGCCTCGGCGACGCTCCTGTGCACGCCATCGTCGCCCTCTAGCCCGCTCAGGTACCCACCCGGCGCGGCTCGCTCGTCGTGGCGCACCCTCTGGAAGCGGGCGCACGTTCTACCGTGCGCCACCATCCATAGCCTGCGCCGCGAGTCGAACGCGACTCAACACGGTGCGTATTCACGGGACCGTGGCGCATGCTTGACCCATGAGCACAAACGGTGACGGGTGGGTGTACGGGCCCGACGGCCGCAAGTTTTGGGGTCTTTTCGGGGCGGCCGGCCTGCTCGTGCACCACGAGGAGCTGGGGGTGCTGCTGCAGCACCGCGCGCTTTGGAGCCACCAGGGTGACACCTGGGGGCTGCCCGGCGGGGCGCGCCACGAACACGAGAGTGCGCTCGAGGCGGCTCTGCGGGAGGCCCGCGAAGAGGCTGGCGTGCCCCCGGAGCTGGTCTCCGTGCAGTTCAGCTCCGTGCTCGACCTCGGTTTCTGGTCGTACACGACGGTCGTGGTGCGAGCCACGGAGCGCTTCGAACCCGTGATCAGCGACCAGGAGAGCATCGCGCTGCGCTGGGTACCGCGCCACCAGGTCGACGCGCTGCCGCTGCATCCGGGCTTCGCCACCAGCTGGCCGGCCCTGCTCGCCCGCCTCTGAACCCGCACCGCCATTAAACCCGCACCACCTCGCCCGGTGACTTGTCCGGCCGCCAGCCGCGCCAGACCGGGTGGCGCAGTCGCCCCGTGCCGGTCCATTCGGAGAATTCCACCTCGCCCACCAGCACCGGGCGCACCCACCGCGCATCGCGGGCGCCGGCGGGCGGGATGCCGGTGAAGGGGTTGTCCACCGCAGCGATGGCATCCAGTCGCGCCCGCAGGTCCTCGAGGTCTGCGTCCCGGAACCCGGTGCCGACCCGGCCGATATAGGTCAGCGTGTCTCCGTCCGGAATCCCCAGCAAGAGGGAACCCACGGTGTCGGCTCGGCGCCCGTTGCCCGGTCGCCACCCGCCGATCACCGCCTCCTGGGTGCGATGGTGCTTGATCTTGATCCACGATCGGGACCGCCGACCGGCCTCGTAGCTCCCGTCCCGGGTCTTGGCGACGATCCCCTCGAAGCCGAGCTCGCTGCTGGTCGCCACGGCCTGGGCGGAGTCGCCCGTGAAGACCGGCGGCACCTGCACCGCACCGGACCCGGTGACAATCTCCTCGAGCACGCGGCGCCGGGCCGTGTACGTCAGGTTGAGCAGCGGCTCCCCGTCACGTTCGAGCACGTCGAAAGCCAGAAACCGCACCGGGGTGGATGCCTCGGCCGCTTCGATCTGTCGGCGACCGGTCAGGCCCAGCCGCGTCTGCAGCAGCCCGAAGTTCGGCCGCCCGCCCGCGTCCATCGCGACGATCTCCCCGTCGAGCACCGCAAAGTCGGCCGAAACCGCTCCCGGCAACGCGCGCACCAGCTCGGGATACAGGTGCGTGATGTCGTTGCCGTTCCGGGTGAACAAGCGCACGTCCGGGCCTAGGCCGGCGGCTCCGAGATAGGCGAGCGCACGGATGCCGTCCCACTTCATTTCGTAGGTCCACTCGTCGTCCTCGGACAGGTCGGCGATGGAACCGGGCGTGGCCAGCATGGGCCCGTACCGTGTGCGGCGTGCGGACCGGCCGCCCGTTTTGGCCGTCGCGCCCGCCCCGGTGCCCACGTCCCCGGCTCGCCGGGCCGGCCGTGTCTTCATCAGGTGGATCAGCCAGTTCCGGTCGGCCACGTCCGTGCCCTTCGTGCGGATCAGGGCAAAGCGCCGCGTGCCACCGAGCCTGCCGCCCGGTTCGCCGTGCAGCACGGCGATCACCTCGTCATCCCGCCACTTCTCCAGCTCGTAGCTGCCGTGGTCCCAGATGCTCATGGTGCCGGCCCCGTATTCGCCGGCCGGGATATCACCCTCGAACGTGGCGTATTCGAGCGGATGGTCCTCGGTGCGCACGGCGAGCCGATTCTTCGCCGGATCGGTCGGCACCCCGCGCGGCAACGCCCACGACGTCAGCACCCCGTCGTGCTCGAGCCGAAAGTCGTAGTGCAGGTTGCGGGCGTGGTGCTCCTGAATGACGAATGACCGACCCGCGGATGCGTCCGGCGCACCGGTCGGCATCGGCTCCGAGGTGCGGGAAGCGTCTCGTTTGCCGAGGTAGACGGCCAGCGCACCGGCTCCCGCCCCGGCGCCTTTACCGGTCTCGTCACCGGCACCACCGGCATCCGTGGTGCCCCGGCCGGAATGTGCCTCGAGCAGCGCGGCCAGCGGGTCCCCGCTACGCTGCACCCGGTGCATCGCCTGCTTGTAGTCGATCTGTGCGAGCCCGGGGGAGGCCAGTTCCCGCCAGGTGCGCGGCATGGCCACCATCGGATGCAGCGTTCCGCGCAACGAAAAGGGAGTGATGGTCGTCTTGTGGACGCTGTTCTGGCTCCAGTCCACGAACACCCGCCCCGGTCGAAGAGCCTTCTTCATATCGCTGACGATGAGGTCCGGATGGTCGGCTTCGAGCGCGCGGGCCAGCTCGTGTGCGACCTGGGAGACCTGGTCCGAGGTGTGCGTGAGGTCCAGCGGTGCGTAGAGGTGGATGCCCTTCGACCCGCTGGTGACCGGCAGCGGGTCCAGGCCCATGTCCCGCAGGATGGCCCGGGCCAGACGGGCGACCTCCGCGCACTCGTCGAGGGTGACCCCGTCGCCGGGATCCAGGTCGATCACCAGTCGGTCCGGGTTGCGCGGGCGTCCACCCCGGCCGAACTGCCACTGCGGAACGTGGATCTCCAGCGCCGAGATCTGGGCGAGCCAGGTCAGCGTGGCGAGGTCGTTGACCAGCGGGTACTCGCTCACGTGGTTCGAATGCTGGATCGACCGGCGTTTCACCCAGCTCGGCGTCGCCTGGTCCAGGTTCTTCTGGAAGAACACGTGTCCGGGTGCGTCCCGGGTGCCCACACCGTGTACCCACCTCTTCCGGGTCGCCGGGCGATTCGCGGTGTGCGGGATCATCACGTCGGCGATGAACGCGTAGTAGCCGAGAACGTCGGCCTTCGTGGTCCCCGACTCCGAGTAGAGCACCTTGTCGAGATGCGTGAGTGTGATCCGGTGTCCGCCGACGGTGACGACCTGGCGGGAGTCGGGGGAGGGCGGCCGCTCGTTCATGGCTCCAGCATGCTCTCGCGGCCACAGCGTGCCTAGCCCTCTCGGCGCACCGGGTGTGTACTGAAGTGATGAGATCGATCTGGAAGGGCGCGATCACCTTCGGGCTGGTCAATGTGCCCGTCAAGGTTTACAGCGCCACCGAAGACCACGACGTCGCCCTGCACCAGGTGCACGACGCCGATGGCGGGCGCATCCGTTACCAGCGCCGGTGCGAGCGCTGCGGACGGGTCGTCGACTATGCGCACATCGACAAAGCCTGGGACAGCGGCGACAAGACGGTTGTCATCACCGACGAGGATCTGCGCACGCTGCCGGCCGAGAGAAGCCGCGAGATCGAGGTCGTCGAGTTCGTGCCGAGCGACCAGCTCGACCCGATCATGTTCGAGCGCAGCTATTTTCTCGAACCCTCCGGCTCACCCAAGGCCTACGTTCTACTGCGGCGTGCGCTCGACGCCACCGACCGCACCGCGATCGTGCGGTTCGCGCTGCGGCAGAAGACCCGACTCGGTGCCCTCCGGGTCCGCGGGGACGTGCTGCTGCTGCAGTCGCTGCTGTGGGGCGACGAGGTGCGGGCCGTTGAATTCCCGATGCTCCAGGAGTCGGTGCGCATCTCCGCCCAGGAGCTTGAGCTCTCGGCCGCACTGGTCGACTCCTTCGCCGCCGAGTTCTCGCCGCAGGATTTCCGGGACGACTACCAGGACCAGCTCCGCGAACTGCTCGAGGCGAAGCTCGCCGCGGGCGAAGCCGTCGACACCGAGCTCACCTTCGGCCGCGAACCCCGGGAAGGCGAGGAAGGCGGGGGAGAGGTGCTCGACCTGATGGAGGCCCTTCGCCGCAGCGTGGAGCGCAGCCGCGGCCAGGCGAAGCCGGACGCGTCGGATAAATCCGAGAAACGCGCCGATAAGGGGCGAAAACGGGTGTCGGGAAACTGACGAGGCCGCATTCCGGTTCGGCCGCCGCGTCGGTAGACTCGGTGATTGTGACAGGGGCAGAGGGAACCGGCGTCAGCTCAAAGGTGATCACCCTGCCCAATCTGCTCAGCATGCTGCGCCTTGCGCTGGTGCCGGTCTTTCTGGTCGTGTTGGTACGGGGAGAGGATGCCTGGGCGCTCCTGGTGCTGATGGTCGCCAGCCTCACCGATTTCCTCGACGGCTACCTGGCCCGGAGGTTCGGCCAGATCACGCGGCTCGGCCAGCTGCTCGACCCGGCCGCCGACCGGCTGTACATCTTCGCCGCCCTCCTCGGACTGGCCTGGCGCGACCTGGTGCCCTGGTGGATCGTCCTGGTCATCGTGGGACGGGACGTGTTCCTGCTCGGACTCGGCGTCATCCTCGCGAATTACGGATTCGGGCCTCTGCCCGTTCACCAGCTCGGCAAGGTCGCCACCTTCTGCCTCTTCTACGCCCTGCCGATGATCATGCTGGGAGAGGCCTTCCCCATGGTGTCCTGGTGGTCGCTCCCGGTGGGCTGGGCCTTTGGCATCTGGGGAGCGTTTCTTTACTGGTGGGCAGGCATAATCTACGCCGTCGAGACCGTCCGGGTGATTCGCATTCCGCGGGCAATTCAGCCCGTTCCATCCGATACGCTGGAGGACCAGGAGGTGTACGGTGAACGATTCCAAAAAGACGAATGAGCCCCAGCGCAAGGCCGCGCCCGATAACTATTCCAATACCGACACGACGATGACGTTCGGGCAGGAATTCGCGGCCCAGCTGGCATCGCTCGACGGTGACGTCACGGCCGAAGAACAGGAAGCCATCGCGGCTCTGCCCTCCGGCTCGGCGCTGCTCGTCGTCCGGCGCGGCCCGAACGCCGGCGCTCGTTTTCTGTTGGATGCGGACGTGACCACTGTGGGCCGTCACCCCAATGCGGACATCTTCCTCGACGACGTCACGGTATCTCGTCGGCACGCGGAGTTCCTGCGCCACGAATCCAAGTTCGAGGTGAAAGACCTGGTGTCCCTCAACGGCACGTATTTCGACGGGGTCCGCATCGACACCGCGCTGTTGCACGACGGCGCCGAAGTCCAGGTCGGTAAGTTCCGGCTGACGTTCTACGCCTCGCGGCACGACCTCAAGCTTCAGGCGAGCGAGTAGTGCCCGCGTCCGCAGCCCAGGCCAGAGCGCCGGGCGCGACGTCACTGCTCAGCATCGGACAGGTGCTTGCCCGGCTCACGCCGGAATTTCCGGAACTGACCCCGTCCAAACTTCGGTTTCTGGAGGAACAGAGACTGGTCGCGCCGGCGCGCACGGAGTCTGGCTACCGCAAATTCTGCGCCGGTGACCTGGACCGGCTGCGCCTGGTCCTCTCCATGCAGCGCGATCACTACCTCCCCCTCAAGGTCATCCGGGGCTACCTGGCCGACCTCGACGCGGGCCTCTCGCCTACCCTGCCCGGCGGGGTGACGCCGGGACCGTCGATGCTGTCGACCGCCCGCCGGCTGGACCGCGACGAACTGCTGCGCGAAGCAGGGGCCTCCGCGATGCTGCTGCACGACGCCGTTTCCGCATCGATCATCCTGCCGGCCGACTTCTACGGCGACGACGCGCTCAGCGTGCTGCGGGCCCTGGTCGAACTGCAGCGCAGCGGAATCGAGCCCCGTCACCTGCGCGGATTCCGCGGCGCGGCCGAACGCGAGCTCGGGCTGATCGAGAGTGCCCTCGTGCCGCTCTCCCGCCGTAAAGACGCATCGAGCCGGGCTAAGGCCGCCGAAATGGCGGTCGAGATCGCCGGCCAGCTCGAAGTGATCCGCGGCAGTCTGATCCGTTCTGCCCTGGGGCGCCTGACCAAGTAGTCGAGTCCGACACGCCAATTTACTCGACCGGATGTCGTTGATCAGGACGGTCCCCCTCGGTAGCGTGGATGCAGCGATCATCCGTATCGCAGACCCACCTCCGAGAGGCCATCGTATGAGCGAGCTGAATCAGCGTGACGATGCCTCGCGCTACGGACTCGGCCTTCTCTTCACCGACGGAATGCCCGAGCTCGACGACAACCTCGGCTACCGTGGCGCCGTGGCGGCCCGGGCCGCCGGAATCAGCTACCGTCAGCTCGACTACTGGGCCCGCACCGACCTGGTCCAGCCCACCGTGCGCGGTGCTGCCGGCTCGGGTTCCCAGCGTCTCTACGGCTTCCGGGACATCCTGGTTCTGAAACTGGTCAAGCGGCTCCTCGACACCGGCATCTCCCTGCAGCAGATCCGCACCGCGGTGAACCAACTGCGCGAGTCGGGGGTCAGCGACCTCGCCCAGACCACCTTGATGAGCGACGGCGCCAGCGTCTACCTGTGCACCTCCGACGACGAGGTCATCGACCTCGTCAGCCGCGGTCAGGGCGTGTTCGGCATCGCCGTGGGCAAGGTGCTGCGCGAGGTCGAGACGAGCCTGGTCGAACTGGAGACCCTTCCGATCGACCCGTCGGACGAGCTGTCCCTTCGCCGGGGCAGCCGCAAAGTCTCTTAGCGGAGCGTTCACACGCAGTCGACACGATCGGCTGACGCTGTGCGGCTGACACTATCCGGTCAACGTTGTCCAGTGAACGTTCCCTGGCTAGTGCTGTTCCGCGTACTCGCCGATGCGGGCCGTGCGCAGCACGCGTTCGAGCAACTGATCGAAGTAGCGCGCCATTTCCTGGGCGCTGTCGCCGGGCCAGGTGTGCAGCGGCTTCGCGGCGCCCTGCGCCTGCTGAAGCGAGGTGCGTTCCGGCAGTTGCGGGCTGAGTACGAGCGGGCCGAACATGTCGCGGAGTTCCTTGATCCGGAACTGGTGCTCGAGAGACGCCACGCGGGCACGGTTGACGATGATACCGAGCGGCTGCAGACGAGGGCTGAGTCCGCGGCGGATCTCTTCGATCGCGCGCAGCGCCCGGTCGGCCGCGGCCACGGAGAATAGGCCGGGTTCGGTGACCACGGCAACGCGGTCGCTGGCCGCCCACGCGGTGCGGGTAAGGGCGTTCAGCGACGGAGCACAGTCGATCAGAACCAGGTCGTAGTCCTTTTCGACCGTGGAGAGTGCCTCTTCGAGCTTCCAGATGTCGCGGATGCTCGGGTGCGGCCCGTCGAAATTAATGGCCGACGGGCTGCCGATCATCACGTCGATGGTGCCGGGGCGGCCGCGCGTCCAGCCGCTGGGAACGATGGCGGCGCGAACGATCTTCTCCTTAGGAGAGGCGAGCACATCGGCGATGTTGAGGTGGCCGGTGACCTCGATGTCCATTCCGGTTGACACATCCGACTGCGGATCAATGTCCACCACCAGGGTTCGCACGCCGCGGGCGAAGGCAGCAGACGCCAGACCCAGGGTAACCGTGGTCTTGCCTACTCCTCCCTTGAGGGAGCTAACGCTTAGTACGTGCACAAGTAGATACGTTACCTTCACTAGTCTTGGAGAACCTAACCGTCAGCTGTGCGCGACGTCACGCTTGAAAGGTCTGCATGTTTACGAAAATTCTTGTTGCCAACCGCGGGGAAATCGCGATCCGGGCTTTTCGGGCGGCTTATGAGCTGGGTGCCAAAACCGTGGCGGTGTTCCCCTTCGAGGACCGCAATTCGCTGCACCGCCTGAAGGCCGACGAGGCGTACCAGATCGGCGAACCGGGACACCCGGTGCGCGCCTATCTCACGGTGAGCGAGATCATCCGGGTGGCCAGGGAGAGCGGCGCCGACGCCATCTACCCCGGTTACGGCTTCCTTTCGGAGAACCCCGAGCTGGCCCTCGCGGCCCGCCAGGCCGGCATCACCTTCATCGGCCCGGGCGAGCACGTGCTCGAGATGGCCGGCAACAAGGTTACCGCGAAGGAGCACGCCATCGCGGCGGGCGTTCCGGTGCTGGGGTCCAGCGCGCCCTCACGCGACGTCGACGAGCTGCTCGCCGCGGCCGACGATATCGGGTTCCCGATCTTCGCCAAGGCCGTCGCCGGCGGCGGCGGCCGCGGCATGCGCCGGGTGGCTCAGCTGAGCGATCTCCGCGGCTCCCTTGAGGAAGCCATGCGCGAGGCCAACAGCGCGTTCGGCGACCCGACCATGTTCCTCGAGCAGGCCGTACTGCGGCCTCGTCACATCGAGGTCCAGATCCTGGCCGATGCGTCCGGCGAGACCGTGCACCTGTTCGAACGCGACTGCTCCGTGCAGCGCCGCCATCAGAAAGTCATCGAGATCGCTCCGGCGCCGAACCTCTCCGACGAGATCCGCCAGCGTCTGTACGCCGATGCGGTCGCCTTCGCCCGCTCGATCGGCTACGTGAACGCGGGCACGGTCGAGTTCCTGCTCGACACGGTCGGCGAACGCGCCGGCCAGCACGTGTTCATCGAGATGAATCCGCGCATCCAGGTCGAGCACACCGTGACCGAAGAGGTGACGGATGTCGACCTCGTGCAGTCCCAGATCCGCATCGCCGCGGGCCAGACGCTCCGTGAGCTCGAACTCACGCAGGACAAGATCGTGTTGCGCGGGGCGGCCCTGCAGTGCCGCATCACCACCGAGGACCCGACCATGGGATTCCGCCCGGACACGGGCAAGATCACCACCTATCGCTCGCCCGGCGGCGCCGGCATCCGGCTCGACGGCGGCACAATCAACCCCGGTGCCCAGATCAGCCCGCACTTCGACTCGATGCTCGCCAAGCTCACCTGCCGGGGCCGGGACTTCCCGTCCGCCGTGACCCGATCCAAGCGCGCCCTGGCCGAGTTCCGTATCCGTGGCGTGTCCACGAACATCTCGTTCCTGCAGGCCGTGCTCGACGACCCGGACTTCGCGTCCGGCAACCTGAGCACCTCCTTCATCGACGAGCGCCCGGAGCTGCTGCGCGGCCGCGCCTCCAAGGACCGCGGCACGAAGATCTTGAATTGGCTCGCCGACGTGACCGTCAACAAGCCCAACGGGGTGCCGCTGACCCTGCTGAACCCGGCCGAGAAGCTGCCGAAGCTCGATCTGTCCGAACCGGCTCCGGCCGGCTCCCGCCAACGGCTCCAGCTGCTCGGCCCGGCCGGCTTCGCCGCGGACCTGCGAGCCCAGACCGCCCTGGCCGTGACGGACACCACTTTCCGCGACGCCCACCAATCACTGTTGGCAACCCGGGTGCGCACCCGCGACCTCGTCGCCGTGGCCCCGTATGTGGCCCGGATGACCCCGGAGTTGCTGTCGATCGAGGCCTGGGGCGGCGCCACCTATGACGTGGCGCTGCGCTTCCTCGGCGAAGACCCCTGGGAACGACTGGCGTCGCTGCGAGAGGCCCTGCCGAACATCAACGTGCAGATGCTGCTTCGCGGCCGCAACACGGTCGGCTACACTCCGTACCCGACCGAGGTGACCGATGCGTTCGTGCGCGAGGCCGCCAAGACAGGCGTCGACATCTTCCGCATCTTCGACGCCCTCAACGACGTCTCGCAGATGCGCCCGGCCATCGACGCCGTGCTGGCGACGGGCTCCTCCATTGCCGAGGTCGCGCTCTGTTACACGGGCGATTTGCTCGACCCGGCCGAGACGCTTTACACCCTGGACTACTACCTCCGGCTCGCGGAGCAGATCGTGGAGTCCGGCGCGCACATCCTCGCGATCAAGGACATGGCCGGCCTGCTGCGCCCCGCCGCGGCCGAGAAGCTCGTCACCGCCCTGCGGTCACGCTTCGACCTCCCGGTGCACGTGCACACGCACGACACTCCGGGCGGCCAGCTCGCCACGCTGCTCGCGGCCAGCCGCGCCGGCGCCGACGCGGTCGACGTGGCCAGCGCCCCGATGGCCGGCACCACCAGCCAGCCGTCGGCGTCGTCCCTCGTTGCCGCGCTCGTCCACACCGAACGCGACACCGGCATATCCTTACAGGCCGTCTGCGACCTCGAGCCGTACTGGGAAGATGTACGCCGGGTCTACCATCCCTTCGAATCCGGTCTGCGCGCGCCCACCGGCCGCGTCTACAAGCACGAGATCCCCGGCGGCCAGCTGTCCAACCTGCGTACGCAAGCGGTCGCGCTCGGCCTCGCCGACGACTTCGAACTGATCGAGGATATGTACGCCGCGGCCAACGACATCCTCGGCCGGGTGCCGAAGGTGACGCCGTCCTCCAAGGTGGTCGGCGACCTCGCCCTCTACCTCGCCGCCGTGCGTGCCGACCCGGCCGACTTCGCTGAGAACCCGGGCAATTACGACGTGCCCGACTCCGTGATCGGCTTCATGGCGGGGGAGCTGGGCGACCTGCCCGGCGGCTGGCCCGAGCCCTTCCGTAGCAAGGTTCTCGCCGGGCGCAACGTCCGCGTCGGAATCACCGAGCTCACCCAGGAGGAACGCGCGGCCTTGGGCAGCGACGGCCTCACCTGCCGGGCGATGCTGAACCAGCTGCTCTTCCCGGCGCCCACGCGCCAATTCGAGCAGATCCGGGAACTCTTCGGTGACCTGTCCGTGCTCGACACGGTGGACTACCTCAACGGTCTTCAGCAGGGCGTTGAGCACGCGGTCGAGATCGACAAGGGCGTGCGCCTCTACGTCGGGCTCGAGGCCATCGGCGAGGCCGATGACAAGGGTATGCGCACCGTCATGACCACGCTTAACGGACAGCTCCGACCCGTGTTCGTGCGGGACCGCAACATCACGGTCAGCATCAAGGTCGCCGAAAAAGCGGATGCCAACCGGCCGGGCCAGATCGCCGCGCCGTTCTCCGGGGTGGTCACCCTCCAGGTCGAGGAGGGCGACACCGTCGAGGCCGGGCAGGCCGTCGCCTCGATCGAGGCCATGAAAATGGAGGCCGCGATCACCTCGCCCATCGCGGGAAACATCGAACGGGTGGCCGTGCCGCGAACCCAGCAGGTCGACGCGGGCGATCTGCTGGTGGTGGTGCGTCCACGCTAGGCTTGGTGCGATCTATCGACGAAGGGACTGATCTTTTTGTCAGATAAGCGCACAGGCGCCGAGGCGTCCGGTCCGGACGCCTCCATCGAGCCTCTCGCCGAGCCGGGAGACGAGTACCATAGCGAACTACCGCCGCACACGATCGTGAACCTGGCGGCGGCCCTGCCGGAGAACCTGAAACGCCCGGCTACGCACACGATCGAGGTCAGCACCCCGGCCGTGGCGCGCACCGATCGGTTGTCCGCAGCCGTCGCGGGGGCGGTCCGCGCCCTCTCCGGTCCGGCCGTGAGCGACGCCGTTCCGCACACCCGCCGGGAGAGTCTGCGCCCCGCCGGCGGATCGGCGCCCGAGACCGCCGCCATGCTCACGCCCGATCGGCTGCTGGCCGTCAACCGTCGCACCAAACCGCCGCCCCGCGGAGCCTGGAACAGTTTCGTCTACTCGGCGACCCTGCATCTGGTGAACCTCGGCGACTCGGCCACGGTGCGCGCCTCCAAACAACTCGACGAGCGCATCCGCAAGGATTTCGAGGGCGGCACCCGCTTCGTTCCGATCCTCACCCGCAAGGGCGGGGTCGGCAAGACGACCGTCACCGCACTGATCGGCATGGCGCTGGCCGATGCCCGCGAAGACCGCATCATCGCCGTCGACGCGAACCCCGACCGGGGCACCCTCTCCGAGCGGGTCACGAAACAGACCCGGTCCACCGTGCGCGACCTGGTCACGAAGGCCGCGTCGATCGGCGGCTATACCGATTTCTCGTCGCTGGTCTCCCGCGACGCGACCCGGCTCGACATCCTCGCATCCGACACCGACCCGCTCCTCTCCGAGGCCTTCGACGAGAACGACTACAACGTCGTCGCCGACCTGGCGGCGCGGTACTACTCGATCATGCTCACGGACTGCGGCACCGGAATCGTGCACTCCGTCATGCGTGCCACGCTGCAGCGGGCCGATTCGATCGTCATCGTCTCCGGGGGCAGCATCGACGAGGCCCGGCTGGCGTCCGAAACGTTGACCTGGTTGGAAGCCAACGGCTACGGCGACCTGGTTCGCAACGCGGTCGTCGCGCTCAACACGGCGACACAGGGCACGAATCTGGTGAAGCTGGAAGAGATCGAATCGCATTTCCGCTCTCGGGTGCGGGAGATCGTGCGCATCCCCTGGGACCCGCAGCTCGCCGCGGGCAGCATCATCTCCTTCGACGATCTGAAGCCCATCACCCGGCTCGCGGCCCGCACCCTCGCGGCCGTCGTCGTGGAGGGTCTGCCGGCCGACCGCGGCGTCTAAACCGATCCGGTACCCCCGTACCCCCGCATCCATGACTTGGAGTCACCTTTGCCCGAGCGCCAGATCCGTCTCTTCGGAGATCCCGTCCTCAAAACCGTCTCCGACCCGATCGGCACGATCGACACCCGGGTGCGGAGCCTGATCGAGGACCTGGTCGACAGCGTGCGACTGCCCGGCCGGGCCGGCGTCGCGGCCTCCCAGATCGGCGTGAATCTGCGCGCATTCAGTTTTAACGTCGATGGCGAGATCGGGTACATCCTCAACCCGGTCCTCGTGGAGGTCTCGGGGGAGCCCGAGCTCGTCGACGAGGGCTGCCTGTCGGTGCCGGGCCTCTGGTATCCCACGAAGCGGTACCCGTTCGCCCGGGTGACCGGCATCGACCTCGACGGCACGGCGGTCGAACTCTCCGGATCCGGGATCATGGCCCAGGCCCTGCAGCACGAGACCGACCACCTCGACGGTTTGCTCTACCTGGACCGCCTCGACAAGGAGAACCGGCGGGCCGCCATGAAAGAGGTCCGCGAGTCGAGCTGGTTCTGACCCCAGTCGTTCGGGTCCGAGGCCCTAAAGGGCCTCCGCCCCACAGGAATTCGACGGAGATTTTGCCGGAAACGCCCCCAAACGTGCAGAAACGGCAGTTCTATGGCAGAATCTCCGTCGAATTGGTTCGACGCCGGGCACGGCGCTGGGGCTCCCTTATCTACTGGTTCCGACCCAGGCGGCCGGACGACGCGAAACAGGTCCCGTCGCCACTGTGACGACGGGACCTGTTTCGGTCGTCGCGGGGAGTGCTAGCTGCTGACCGGGTTCGTCCCGGTCACCGGGGCGCCCAGGTACATCGCCTCGATCTGATCGGCGTAGTCCCGCAGGATGATGTCCCGTTTGATGCTCAGCTTCGGGGTCAGGTACCCGGCGGCTTCGGTCAGTTCGGTCGTCAGCACCGTGAACTTGCGGATCGACTCCGCCCGTGACACGTGGTCGTTGGCGTGGTCGATGGCGCGCTGCACCTCGGCGAGAACCTTCGCGTTGACGGATGCCTCGGCCAGCGTCATTCCCGCGTCCTCGCCGTTGTTGTTCAACCAGACCGCGAGCATGTCGGGGTCGAGCGTGACCAGGGCGGCGATGAACGGCTTGCGATCGCCGACGACGACCACCTGGCCGATCAGCGGGTTGGACCGGATCGGGTCTTCCAGCGCCGCCGGGGCGACGTTCTTGCCGCCGGCCGTGACGATGATCTCCTTCTTGCGCCCGGTGATGGTGAGGAAGCCGTCGCTGTCCATGGCGCCGATGTCACCGGTGCGGAGCCATCCGTCGTGGAAGGTGGCCGCGGTGGCCACGGGATTCTTCCAGTACTCCGTGAAGACGTTGACGCCTTTGACCTCGATTTCGCCGTCGTCCAGGACGCGCACCGAGACGCCGGGAAGCGGTGGGCCTACGGTGCCGATCTTGAACTTGGTGGCCAGACCCACAGTGGTCGGCGCGGTTGTCTCGGTGAGGCCGTAGCCCTCCAGGATCTTGATGCCGAGGCTGTGGTAGAAGTGACCCAGGTGCATGCCGAGTGGAGCCGAACCGGAGACGGCGTACTTCACGTTGCCACCCATGGCCGCGCGCAGCTTGCTGTAGACCAGACGGTCGAAGAGCGTGAACTTGAGCTTGAGCATCAGCGGAACGCTCTTGCCCTGATCGACCAGCATCGAGTGGTCGACGGCAACCTGGGCGGCCGTCTCGAAGATCTTGCCTCGGCCGGCGGTCAGCGCCTTCTGCTCGGCGGAGTTGTAGACCTTCTCGAACACCCGCGGCACTGCGAGCAGGAAAGTGGGCTTGAAGGTGCCGAGCGATTCGAGCAGCTTCCGGGTATCGGGCTGGTGACCGACGCGCACACCGGCGTGCACGCAGAGAACCGAGATGAACCGGGCGAAAACGTGCGCGGTGGTGATGAACAGCAGCGTGGAAGCGCCGTTCGCGTCGGTGAGCACCTCTTTCAGCGCCACCGCCGAGTTGCGCGACGTCTCGACGAAGTTGGAGTGGGTGAGCACGCAGCCCTTGGGACGGCCGGTGGAACCCGAGGTGTAGATCAGGGTGGCGATGTCCGAACCCACGGCCAGCGAGCGACGCCGCTCGATTTCGGCATCCGGCACGTCGACCCCGGAGGCCGCGAGCTTGTCGAGGTCACCGAGGTCGATCTGCCAGACCTTCTGCACGCTGCCGAGCTCGGGGTGCACCTCGTCGAAGCGGGAAAAGTGCTCGGCGGTCTCGACGATCACCGCCGCGGCGTCGGAGTCGCCCAGGATCCACTGGATCTGGATGGGGGAGCTGGTCTCGTAAACGGGGACCAGCACGGCACCGGCGAACCAGGTGGCGAAGTCGATCAGCGTCCACTCATACCGGGTCTTGCACATCAAGCCGATTTTGTCTCCGGGCTGGATTCCTGCCGTGACGAGCCCCTTGGCCAGCGCGACGACCTGGGCATGAAACTCCGTGGTGGTGACGGGGGACCAGGCTCCGTTTCTCGGCAGTGAGAACAACACGGAGTCGGGCGTCCCCTTGAGGCGTTCGACCAGGAGATCGGTGACATTGGCTTGTGGGTCTGCGGGAACGATGGCGGGCAGATCGTACTGTTTCACGGTAACTCCTCTGGTACCGGGCGGGCGATTTGCCCCACTCTATCCACGTCACTTCGTGGAAGCAGCCGTTTCGCCTGGCCGTGTCTTGGTTCACTACACTCTAGGGGGACGCACCGGCTTCGTTGTCTCGCCTCGCAGAGCGCCCCACTTTATCCATCGACGAAAGAAGTCCGCTGTGCACGCCATTGGTATCGACATCGGCGGCACCAAAATCGCCGCGGCCCTGGTCGACGAATCCGGAACGATCATCCGCTCGGATCGACGCCCGACCACCGCGAGCGATCCTCGCGGGATCGAAGACGCCGTCGTCGACATGATCACGGAGCTCTCGGAGAGCGAGGAGGTCGTCGCCGCCGGGATCGCCGCGGCCGGCTTCATCGACGCCGCCCAGTCCACCGTTTACTACGGGCCCAACGTCAACTGGCGCCACGAGCCGCTTCGGGCCACTCTCGAGGCGCGGCTCGACCTGCCCATCCTGATCGAGAACGACGCGAACGCCGCGGGCTGGGCGGAATTCACCTTCGGCGCCGGCCGGGGCTACACCGACATGGTCACCCTCACCATCGGCACCGGCGTGGGCGGAGCTATCGTCGCCGACAACCGTCTCTTCCGCGGTGGCTTCGGCTGTGCCGCCGAGCTCGGGCATCTGCGCGTGGTGCCCGGCGGTCGCCTCTGCGGCTGCGGCGCCCACGGCTGCATCGAACAGTACGGTTCGGGTCGCGCCCTGCTTCGAATTGCCACCGAGCTGGCGGATGCCGGCGGAATCGGCCTCGGCCTCGCGACCGCCCGTGAGCGCAAGGGCAAGCTGACCGGCAAAGAGGTCGGCCGGCTGATCCAGGACGGTGACAACGGCGCCCTGGCCGCCCTGAGGCAGTTGGGCGGCTCGCTCGGGCAGGCCTGCGCAAGTCTGGCGGCCGTACTTGACCCGCAGATCTTCGTCTTCGGCGGGGGCGTCGCCGCTGCCGGTGAACTGCTGCTCGAGCCCATCCGCGCCGCCTACCTCGAAAATCTGCCGGCCAGGGGCTTCCACCCGGAGGCCGAATTCGCCATCGCGCAGCTCGTCAACGACGCCGGTGTCGTCGGTGCGGCCGACCTGGCGCGGAAACACGTTTTCGCGCAGTAGGATTTCCGCGTTACCGAGGGAGCAACGATGTTCTACTGGCTCATGAAAAACATTGTCATCGGCCCTCTGCTGCTGGCTATCTTCCGGCCCTGGGTGGTCGGGCTCGAAAACATCCCCAAAGAGGGCGGTGTGATCCTGGCGAGCAATCACCTGTCCTTCATCGACTCGGTGTTCCTGCCGCTGGTCGTGCCGCGTCGCGTCGTCTTCCTCGCCAAGAGCGAGTACTTCACGGGCAAGGGGCTCAAGGGCTGGGCGACACGCCAGTTCTTCAAGGCCACCGGCCAGCTGCCGATCGACCGGTCGGGTGGCAAGGCATCCGAGGATTCCCTCAACACCGGCCTGCGCGTCCTGGGTGCCGGCGGCGTGCTCGGCATCTACCCTGAGGGCACCCGCAGTCCCGACGCGAAGATGTACCGGGGCCGCACCGGCGTGGCGCGGATGGTGCTCGAGGCCGAGGTCCCGGTCATCCCCGTGGCCATGATCGACACTGAGAAGGCCATGCCGACGGGCACCCGTATCCCGAAGGTGCGCCGGATCGGCATCGTGATCGGCGAACCCCTCGACTTCAGCCGCTTCGATGGCATGGAGGGCGACCGGTTTGTGCTCCGGTCCGTGACCGACGAGCTGATGTACGAGCTGCAGGCCCTCAGCCGGCAGGAGTATGTGGACGTCTACGCGACCAGCGTGAAAGAAAAGCGGGCCAGCCTGACCCGATAGAATCAGACGGTTGCCCAGGGGCCGACAGACCCCGACCCGATAGCCCGGCCCGCAATATTATTCTTGCCGGACCAGACAAAAAAGGAATAGTCCCGTGGTAGACCCCACCGAACCAGTCGTGCTCGCAGATCGATCTGTGGTTGCCGGCCTGGACTATTGGCGCACCCTCCCGATCAAGCAGCAGCCGACCTGGCCCGACGCGGATGCGGTTGCCGCGGCATCTGCCGAACTGTCCACGCAGCCGCCGCTCGTCTTCGCCGGCGAGGTCGACATTCTACGGAACCGGCTCGCCGAGGCCGCCAGCGGCCATGCCTTCCTGCTGCAGGGCGGGGACTGCGCCGAGACCTTCAGCGGCGCCACCGCGGAGCAGATCCGCAACCGGGTCAAGACCGTGCTGCAGATGGCCGTCGTGTTGACGTACGGCGCGTCGATGCCCGTGATCAAGATGGGCCGGATGGCCGGCCAGTTCGCCAAGCCACGCTCCAGCGATTTCGAGACCCGGGGTGGCGTCACCCTGCCGGCTTACCGCGGCGATATCGTCAATGGCTACGATTTCACACCCGAATCGCGCGAGGCCGACCCGGCCCGCCTGGTCAAGGGCTACCACACCGCCGCCTCCACCCTCAACCTGATCCGTGCCTTCACGCAGGGCGGTTTCGCCGACCTGCGCCAGGTGCACAGCTGGAACCAGGGCTTCGCCGCCAACCCGGCCAACCAGCGCTACGAGAAGGTGGCCAAGGAGATCGACCGCGCGATCAAGTTCATGATCGCGTGCGGCGCCGACTTTGAAGCCATGCGTCGGACGGAGTTCTACACCAGCCACGAGGGTCTGCTGATGGACTACGAGCGTCCGATGACCCGGATCGATTCCCGCACGGGCACGCCGTACAACACGTCCGCGCACTTCATCTGGATCGGGGAGCGCACCCGTGACCTTGATGGTGCGCACGTCGACTTCCTCTCCCGGGTGCGCAACCCGATCGGGGTCAAGCTTGGCCCGAGCACGTCAACCGACGACATGCTGCGCCTGGTCGACAAGCTCGACCCGAACCGCGAACCCGGTCGTCTCACGTTCATCACCCGGATGGGTGCGGGCAAGGTGCGCAGCGCCCTGCCGCCGCTGCTGGAGGCGATCAAGGCCAGTGAGGCCAAGCCGCTCTGGGTCACCGACCCGATGCACGGCAACGGTGTGACCACGCCCACCGGGTACAAGACCCGTCGTTTCGACGACGTCGTCGACGAGGTGCGCGGCTTCTTCGAGGCGCACCGCAGCGTCGGCACACACCCGGGCGGCGTTCACGTCGAACTTACCGGCGACGACGTCACGGAGTGCCTGGGTGGTTCCGAGCACATCGACGAGGCCGCGCTGGCGACCCGCTACGAGTCGCTCTGCGACCCGCGCCTGAATCACATGCAGTCGCTCGAGCTCGCCTTCCTGGTTGCCGAGGAGCTTGCCGCTCGCTAACCCGTCCCCGCGGCCCCGGGTGCCCGCTCCGGCATGGGAACCGCCGGGTACGGCCGGCCCGGCCGTGACGGCTGTCTAGCCGAATGGGTTCGTCGGCTTGAGGGTGATGGTGCTGTTCTTGGGCGCGTCGGCGCCGGCTTCGGGATTCGTCGATGCGACGCTCAGGAGCGGTGCGATGGCATCCGCGCCGAGATTGTAGCTCAGCTTGAATCCCAGGTCGGTGAGCACCTGCTTGCCCTCGTTCCACGGGAGGCCGACGATGTTGGGCACCGTGACGGGTGCCGGGCCGAGGGAGGTGGTGAGAGCATAGGTGTCGCCGGTGCGCACGGAACCCTCGTTCACGGGGGCCGCGCTCACGACGTCTCCCTCGGCGATCGACTCACTGTAGACCTCGTCGCCGGGGGTGACGAGCAGCCCCTTCTCCGCCAGGATCGCGGTGGCGTCCTTGACGGATTCGCCGGACACGTCCGGTACGGGGCCGAGTGAGAGAACCAGATTGACGTTCATGCCCACGAAGTAGTCCCCACCCTGGGAGACGTCCCCGGCGTCGGTTTCGCGGCTCGCGGAGATGACCAGGCCCGATTCCACCGTGTCGTCGAAGAGGGAATCGGTCGCCCCGATGCCTGCCTTCAGCTCCGTGACGGCGGAGGTCGCAGCATCGGCCGTCAATCCCGCCAGCACGGGCAGAACGATCGGCTGCGGGCCCTGGGATACACGCAGCGTCACCGTGCTGCCCTTCGCCACGCGGGTGCCTGAATCCGGGTTGGTGCTGGAGACGAGGCCGGCGGGGATGGTGCCGCTGAACTCGGTGCCGAGCGCCGCCTCCAGCCCGAGCCCGGTGAGCTGGGCGGTCGCGTCGTCGGGGGACACCGAGACGAGGGCGGGAATCGGGACCTCCGAGCCGGGGCCGTTGCCGAAGAACCAGCCGGTTCCGCCGGCAAGGGCTGCCAGCATGAGCACCAGCGCGAAGAGCCAGAAGCCGCGGAACTTGCGTGTGCGGGCCTTGTCGGCCAGGAGAATGGTGGTGGCGGGTGCCGAGGCAGAAGCCGCCGTGGCCACGCCGGCCACCGCCGGGGCGAGCGGGGCACCGCCGAGGATCTGGGTGTCCGCGTCGGCCACCGCTGCGGTCACGCCGCCGGGCAGCACCATGGTCGCGGATTGTCCGGTCGCCGGGGGAGCCGGGCGCACGAGCTTGTCGAGGTCGAGCAGCTGATCGAGCATGACACGTGCGTCCCGGGGGCGCTGCTCCGGGTCGCGGGCGGTGGCCCAGAGCACCAGTTCGTCGAGCTCGTGCGGAATCGCGGGTATCCGCGCGCTTGGCATGGGCACGGTGTCGTTCGCGTGCTGGTAGGCGATCTGCATGGGCGCTTCGCCGACATAGGGCTGCTCGCCGGTAAGCATCTCGTAGGTCATGATGCCGAGCGCGTAGATGTCGCTGCGGGCATCCGCGATGCCCCGCGTGACGAGTTCGGGGGAGAGGTAGGCGATCGTGCCGAGCAGGGCCTGCCCGGTGGCCGTGTTGTTGTTGACGGCCCGGGCGAGTCCGAAGTCGCCGATCTTGATGCGGCCGTCGTCGGCCAGGAGAACATTCTCCGGCTTGAGATCGCGATGCACGATTCCCGCTTTGTGCGCGGCGGCGAGGCCCGAGAGCACCGCCTCGAGGATGTCCATCGTCTGCTCACTGGTGAGCCGGCCGTAGTCCTTGAGCAGGTCGCGCAGAGTGATGCCGGGCAGGTATTCCATGACCAGATAGGCCATATCGGCATCCTGGCCCTGGTCGTAGACGTTGACCACGTTCGGGTGCGCGAGCCGGGCGGCCGAGCGGGCCTCCTGCACGAACCGGGCCTTGAACGTGTTGTCGTCGGCGAGGTGCCCGTGCATGATCTTGATGGCGACCCGGCGTTCGAGGCGCAGGTCGGTCGCGAGGTACACGGTGGCCATGCCACCGCGGGCGATCCGGGAGCGCACCTGATAGCGGCCGTCTATCAGACGGCCGACCATGGGATCGGCAGGGGTATCGCTCACTAGTCGAGTCTAGGGATTGCGAAGCCGTTCCTTGTGCCGGAACACTCGCAAGTCAGGGTTTTCAAGCCTGAGCGGATGCGAGCTGCAGGTCAGCCGAGATCGGCCAGCCAGGCCCGGGCCGATGTTTCCCACTTCGCGTAGTGGTTCGGGTGAGCCGAGATCTGCACGGTCTGCGCGGCCTCGGTCACGGTCATCGACTCCCAGCCGGGGATGTCGAGCAGTCCGCGCGTGATGCCGGGGTTGGGGTTCACGGGGCCGCCGAAGAAGGCGAGGCTGGCCCGCTCCGGGTCGAGCACCTGCTCGGGGGTTCCCCAGCCGAAACTGGGGCGTTGCTGGAAGAGGCCGAGGGAGTCGCGGTCGCCGTACTGCACGTTGCGCAGCCCGGATTCCTGGGCCGCGGCGGCCAGGGCGATCACGATTGCGGAGTCGCCGGCACCCGCGCGGCGACCGCTCGCGATAATGATTTCGGCGTGCCGGCGCATGTCCTCGCTGAGCGGCGTGACCTCGCCTGGCGCTGCAGACGGCGCAGGGGCGGCCTCCTCGATGAGGATCGCCGATTCCATCGCCGGCGCCGCGGGAACGGAGCCGGACGGGATCGACAGAACCTGGCCGGGGTAGATGATGCTGGACCAGCCGAGGCCGTTGGCGTCGAGCACGGATTGCACCGAGACACCCGCCGCGGCCGCGAGGGCTCCGATGGTCTCGCCGGCGGCGATCGTGTGCGTGCCGGAAGCATTCAGCGGGGCGACGGCTGCGGCCGGCGCGGCCGAGACCGGCGCGGCACCGTCGCCCGGCGGCAGCACCACGGCCTGCCCGGGGAAGATGATGCTGCTCGCGTCGAGCCCGTTCACGCGGAGCAGGGCCTCGAGGGAGAGCCCGTGCGCGGCGGCAACGCCGGAAAGCGTGTCCCCGCTCTGGATCAGGTACCGCGAGATCTCGGCGGCGACGGGCGCCGGAGCCGGAGCGGACGGCTGCGCCAGGCCGGCCAGGGTCAGCATCTGGCCCGGAAAGATCACCGCGGACCAGCCAAGGCCGTTGAGGGCGAGCACGGATGCGGTGGAGAGACCGAATCGTCCGGCCACGTTGCTCACGGTGTCGCCTTCGACGACCTGGTACTGGGTCGGCGCCGCGACGGCGGCGATACTCTGCCGACCTGCGTCGGCGGGCACCGCGGTCGGCAGGATGCTCTTGCTCTTGAGCGGCTTCTTCGCGATGGTGGCGGCATCCGCCGGCGACGCCAGGTTCAGGCTGATCGCGATCGTGCTGATCAGCACGAGCGGGACGGTGACCAGGACGCCCAGACCCCGTCGTTCGGTGGCGTGCCGGTGGCGGCCCTCGCCGGGCGTCGAAGAATTCACGTTGCTGGTGCTGCTGGCTGGACTGTTCCTGCTGGCTGGTGCCGACATTCCGCTCCCGTCGATTGCGTGCGACAGCGGTGCTGGCACAGTATTGCCCAGTCAATCAGGTTGGCCCCCATTCTGGGCATCAACACGCGCGTTTGCGCCATGAGAGTTTGTCCGCCCCGTCGAATCATGGGAGGCTTGATGAGTGACCGAATCGTTCTCAGATCAAGAGTGGCTGTCCATCGCCGACCTCATCCGGGTGCTCGGCGTCAGCCAGAGCCGCGTGCGTCAGCTGATCGACGACAAGCAGCTGCTCGCCATGCGCCGTGACAACGGCCCCTTGCAGGTTCCCGCCGCGTTCATCAGGGACGGCGCCCCGCTGCCTGAGCTGCGCGGCACGCTGATCGTGCTCTCCGACGACGGCTTCAGTGACGAGCAGGCGATGCGCTGGCTCCTTGAGGTCGACGGCAGCCTCGGCGTTCCCCCGGTCCAGGCACTGCTTGCCGGCCGTAAGGCCGAAGTGCGCCGGGTCGCCCAGGCGCTCGCCTGACTTTTCAGCGCTCCTAAAACGCGCGGCGGGTCACTGTCTCGGCCAGCTCCATCAGCCGCGTCGTGACCGCGCCGCTGATCGGTGATCCCTTGAGCGCTGCGAGGGCCTCGGCGACGTTCGAGTCGATGAGCGCCTCGATCCGCTCGACGGCGCCGCTGTCGACGATGGCGCGCTGCAACATCCCGATCTGTGCTTCCGTCAGCAGCGGGTCGCCGAGGAGCTCGTCCAGGTTCTCGCGGGCCGTGTCCGTCAGGTTCTCGCGCGCCAGAGCGACCAGTACAGTGCGTTTGCCCTCGCGGAGGTCGTCGCCGCTCGGTTTGCCGGTGACGGAGGCGTCGCCGAACACCCCGAGCAGGTCGTCCCGAAGTTGGAATGCGATGCCGAGCGGCAGTCCGAAGGCACGCAGGGCGTCGAGGTGGTCCGGGCCGGCGCCGGCCAGGGCTGCGCCGATCACGAGCGGCGCCTGCACGCTGTACTTGGCCGACTTGAAGACGATGACCCGCAGCGCCCGGTCGAAGAGTTCCGATTCGGGCTGGGTGAACCAGGCGCGTTCTTCGAGGATGTCGAGGTACTGGCCCACGGTGACCTCCGTGCGCATCCGGTTGAATTCTATCCGTGCCCGGACCGCGACCGACGCGTCGGTGGCTGCCGCGAGCCCCTCGTCGAGCAGCTCATCGCTCCAGCCCAGCAGGAGGTCGCCGAGAAGGATTCCGGCGGCCCGGCCGAACGCGACCTGGCTGCCTGCCCATCCGCTTTGGCCGTGCATGCCCTCGAAGAGTTTGTGGGCGGAGGCCGCGCCGCGCCGGGTATCCGAATTATCGATGATGTCGTCGTGGACGAGTGCTGCCGCATGGAAGATTTCCAGGGCCGCCGCCGCGGAGATGACCGGCACCAGCGCGGTCAGGGCGTGGTCGGAATCCCTGTTCGCACCAGTGGATCCGCCTGTGCCGACGCTCTGCCAGCCCCAGTAGCAGAACAGCGCCCGGAAGCGTTTGCCACCGCTGAGAAACTGCCGTGAGAACTCCACCAGCGGCGTGAGATCGGGGCTGATGGTTGTCACAATTGGTAAACGAGTTTCGAGGAATTCGTCGATGCGAGAATGAACCAGATCGATCAGATGATTGCTTTGCGCCACTTGCCTAGCCTAGCCATCACGGCGGGGTTAGACTCGGTGAGGCACAGCGCGATCCTAAATAGGAGGAATGAGATGCCGCTTTCGGAACAAGAGCAGCGACTCCTCGAAGAGATGGAGCGCGGCCTTTACCACAATGACGCCGACTTCGTGGCGACCGTCGGTGGCAGCAGCCTCCGGCCCGACTACCGCTCGATTTCCATCGGGGTTCTGGCCGCGGTTGCCGGCATCGGTGCTCTCATCGCCGGCGTGGCCATCCAGCAGCTCTGGCTCGGCGTCCTCGGCTTCATCATCATGTTTGCCGGGGTGTTGTTCGCGACCACGCCCAGCAAGTCCGCCCGGCGGATGTCCGCAGCCGCTCCGCGCTCCCGTCCGAACCAGCAGCAGCGGTCGTCTCAGCGCGGTTTCATGGATCGCATGAACGAACGCTGGGATCGTCGCCAGGACGGCCAGCAGTAACCTCCTCACCACCGCTCGACTGCACTTCCGCTCCACCGCACCTCGCAGACAGGGCCGATCATCCGATCGGCCCTTTTTTTGTGCCCGAAAACGGCGCGAAATGAATCCCGGCGTTGGATTTCCCTCCACTCTGCTTTTCCCCGTGTTCATGCGGATCAGTAGGGAAAATGTCTCCAATATTTGCGCGTTTATTCTGTTTGGTGGATCGAAGTGGAGTAAAGTGGAGCAAGATCTGGACCGTGACCGGATGAGAGGGGGAGATGAATGTTCTTTGGCACGTACGCCCCCAAGCTCGACGAAAAAGGCCGCATCATCCTTCCCGCAAAATTCCGGGACGAGCTGTCTCCCGGGATCGTCATGACCCGAGGCCAGGAGAACTGCCTCTACGTGTTCACGAGCCGGGAGTTCGAGGCGTACTACGCGAAGATCTCCCAGGCGCCGCTCACGGACCAGAGCGGGCGCTCCTTCAGTCGCATGATGTTCTCCGGCGCGAGCGCAGAGCAGCCCGACAAACAGAACCGGGTGACCATCCCCGCGAACCTGCGCGCCTGGGCCGGGCTCGACCGGGACCTCACCGTGATCGGCGCCGGCAACCGGGTCGAGATCTGGGACACCGCCGCCTGGGACGCGTACCTCTCCGAACAGGAAGAACCATTCGCCAACATCACGGAGGAGGTGATTCCGGGACTCATCTAGCTCCTGACGCCTGACTCCCAGCCGTTCTGCCTGACACACTTCCCCGGTGGCAGAGACGAATGGATGGGGATCAGGAATCAGGAACCACCCGGGACTATGGCCATCAACGACATCCACACCCCAGTTCTGCTCGACCGCTGCGTCGAGCTGCTCGCACCGGCACTGGAACGACCCGGCGCCGTGCTCGTCGACGCCACTCTCGGCATGGGCGGGCACGCCGAGGCGTTCCTGCAGCGATTCCCCGGGCTCGTCCTGGTCGGACTCGACCGGGATCTCGACGCCCTCGCGATCGCCGAGGAGCGGCTGAAGCCGTTCCGCGACCGGGTTCACCTCGTGCACACCGTCTACGACGGTATTCAGGACGCGCTGGCCGGCCTCGGCATCCGCGAGGTGTCCGGCGTGCTCTTCGACCTCGGCGTGTCCTCGCTCCAGCTCGACCGGGTCGAGCGTGGTTTCTCCTATTCCAAGGACGCGCCGCTGGACATGCGCATGGACAACACCAGCGACCTGACGGCCGAGCGCATCGTGGCCACGTACAGCGAGCAGGAGCTGCGCCGGATCTTCCACGAGTACGGCGAGGAGAGGCTGGCGGCACGCTACGCCAAGGCCATCGTCGAGGCCAGGGAGACCACCCCGTTCGTGCGGTCGGCCCAGCTGGTCTCCGTGATCACCGCCGTCACACCGGTCGTCGTTCAGCGCGCCGGACACCCCGCGAAGCGGGTCTTCCAGGCGCTGCGCATCGAGGTCAACCAGGAACTCGCCGTGCTCGAGCGCGCCATTCCCGCAGCGCTCGATTCGGTCGCGGTCGGTGGGCGCATCGTCGTCATGGCCTACCAGTCCCTCGAGGACCGGATCGTGAAGAAGACCCTGGCGAAGGCATCCGGCTCCACCGCCCCTGCCGGATTGCCGATCGAACTTCCCGAACACAAACCACTGTTCAAGCTTGTGATCCGAGGGGCCGAATTGGCCTCGGACGAAGAAAAGGCGAGAAACCCGCGCGCAACGCCGGTTCGCCTTCGCGCCGCCGAGCGACTGAGGAGAGCCGCATGAGTGACAACCTCGCACGCGCACCACGACCCAACTGGGAGAGCACCGCCGACACCGTTTCGGTGCCGGAGCCTCGCCACATCGAGATCGTCTCGCCGCGCAGCCAGCGTCACGCGCGTCCGAAGATCGTCTACGCCCTCTCGGCCGTCACCGGCGTGGCCGCCATCGTGCTCGCCCAGCTGCTGCTGAGCGTCGGGATCTCCCAGTCCGCCTACGAGGTGTCCCGGCTGCAGGCCAGCCAGGTCGAACTCGGGCGCACGGCGGAGAGCGTCACCGAGGACCTCGTGCGGGTCTCGTCCCCGCAGAGCCTGGCCGCGAACGCGGAAGCACTCGGCATGGTCAGCAACTCCAACCCGGTGTACCTCCGCCTGTCCGACGCCGCCGTTCTCGGCGCGCCCGCCTCCGCCAGCGGAAGCTCGCCCGGTACGGCGAGTCTGGTGCCCAACTCGCTCCTCGCCGGCGTACCTTTGGTCACGGAACTGCCGCAGAACACCGGTCAGGGAGCCAGCCTCGGCGGTTCACCGGCCGAGGTCCCCGCGGCGGTCGCCCCGGTTGCCCCGGCAGCCGAACCCAACGCTCTGCCGACGCCCACGACCCGCTAGCCCGCCCCGGTTCGCCCGTCTCGCGAGGGACGTCCCGCCCGCCTCCCGTTAGTTTCGTTCCCAGAACGCGCCCAACCCGCGGCTCCGGCCGCAGTCAGGAATCGCAGTGGCGAGCAGCTCCCGGTCCAGCAGGCGGCGCAGTGCCGCGACGATCCTGATCCTGTTCGTGTTCGTGGCCGTATTCGTGGTCAGGCTCGTCGACATCCAGGTCGTGCGCGCCGAGACGCTCAGCGCCGACTCGCTGGGCAACCGGTCGGTCGAGCAGCCCGTCTACGGAGCCCGCGGAGACATCGTCGACACGAACGGGGTCGTCCTGGCCGGCACGGTCATGCGGTATGACATCACCCTGTCTCCGCGGAACGCCGCGGAATTCGACCGCACCACCGACGATGGGGCCGTGACCGTGACGGTCGCGCAGGCGGCCGCGGAGGTGGGCGCCCTCACCGGGCAGACCGGCGACGAGATCCTCCAGATCATCTCCGGCTCCCTGGCCGCCGACAAGGACTCCGACTACGCCGTCGTCGTGCGGGCCGTGGACGTCTCGGTGTTCCGGGCTATCGACCAGCTCGACATCCCGTGGATGTACGCCGAGAAGAACCCGGGCCGGGTCTACCCGGACGGCGCCGTGGCCGGCAACCTGGTCGGATTCGTCTCCTCCGGGGGAGAGGCTCAGGCCGGCATCGAGCTCGGGCAGGACGCCTGCCTCGCGAGCACCAACGGCACGGAGACCTATGAGAAGGGAGCGGATGGCGTGCGCCTGCCCCAGAGCACCGTCACCACGGTCCGGGCCAAGGACGGCGGCGACGTCGTCACGACCATCGACTCCGACCTGCAGTGGTTCGTGCAGCAGGCGCTGGCCGAACAGGCCGTCGCCACAGGCGCGGCCTGGGGCAACGTGGTGGTGCAGGAGGTGAAGACCGGGAAGCTCGTCGCGGTCGCCGACTACCCGTCGGTCGACCCCAACAACGTCAACGGCACCCCCGACGCCGAGGACCGCGGCTCCCGGGCCTTCACCGCCCCCTTCGAGCCCGGTTCTACGTACAAGGCGCTGACCACGGCATCCGTTCTCGACGCGGGGGCCGCCACCCCGCTGAGCCGGGTCGTCGCGCCCTACCGGTACCTGCCTCCCAACGGTGCCAACGTGAACGATAGCTCCAACCACGCCGACCTGAACCTCACCCTCACGGGCGTGATGATCGAGTCTTCGAACACGGGCATGTCGAAGTTCGGCGAGTTGATCAGTGACCAGCAGCGCTACGAATATATGAGTAAGTTCGGTGTGGGCTCGGCCTCGGAGTCCGGTTTCCTCGCCGAGGAATCCGGCACCCTGCGCCCCTTCGAAGATTGGGACAACCAGACCAAGTACGCGACCATGTTCGGTCAGGGGCTCACCACCACGGCCATCCAGGTCTCCAGCATCTACCAGACCCTGGCCAACAACGGCGTGCGGATGCCCGTGCAGCTGGTCGCAGGCTGCCGCCACGCTGACGGCAGCATGACCGACGTGCCCGAAGCGGTCGGCACCCCGGTCGTGTCGGCCGCCGCCGCCCGGGAGACCGCAGACATCCTCGAGATGGTCTACCAGAAGGCCTGGCTGGCCAAGACGTGGGAGATTCCGGGCTACCGGGTGGGCGCGAAGACCGGGACGGCGCAGATGCCCGATGGTCGGGGTGGGTACACCAAGGGGTACCTGGTGTCGGTCTCCGGCTTCGCTCCGGGCGACGATCCGCAGTATGTCGTTTCGGTCAGCCTCGCCGACCCTGTTAAACTGAACTCTTCCGCGGCATCTGCTCCGATCTTTCAAGAGGTCATGAGTCAGGTGCTGAAGAAGTACCGGGCAGTCCCCTCGGGCGCCACCGCGCCTGCCCTTCCCGGTACCTGGTAAGAAAGCGAGCCCCGTGACCGAATTGGCACCCTCGGCTCTCCGTCCTCAGCATCCGGTCCCCAGATCGTTGTCGGGACTGGTCGATGAATTCGAACTGTATGTGCACGGCGATGTCGATGGCCTCGAGGTCACCGGCGTGAGCCTGAGCTCCCGAACCGTTCAGCCCGGAGACCTCTATGTCGGCGTTCCCGGGCGCGCGAGTCATGGCGCGACCTACGCCGCCGGCGCCCGCGAGTCCGGTGCGGTCGCGATTTTGACCGATGAGGCCGGGGCGGTGCTGGCCGCCGACAGCGGCCTGCCGATCCTGGTGACCCCGGACGCGCGCGCCGCGCTCGGTGCCGTCGCCGCCTGGATCTACCGCACCGACGCCAATCCGGCCACGCTCTTCTCCGTCACCGGCACCAACGGCAAGACCAGCGTGGTCTACCTCCTCTTCGCCCTGCTCAACCAGCTGGGCGTCGTGGCCGGCCTCACTTCGACGGCCGAGCGCCGCATCGGCGACCTCGCCGTGGTGAGCTCGCTGACGACCCCGGAGGCAACCGAGCTGCACGCCCTCCTCTCCCGCATGCGAGAGGCCGAGGTGCGCGCCGTTGCGATCGAGGTGTCCGCCCAGGCGCTGACCCGCCACCGCGTGGACGGGCTCGTCTTCGACGTCGCCGGGTTCACGAATCTGAGTCACGACCACCTCGACGACTACGCGGGCCTCGACGAGTACTTCCAGGCCAAACTCGAGCTGTTCCAGCCCGACCGCTCCCGGCGGGGCGTCATCACGGTCGACTCCGACTGGGGCCGCCGCATCGTCGACGAGTGCCGCATCCCCGCCACCACCCTGAGCAGCAACCCGGACGTCGCCGCCGACTGGCACATGTCCATCGTCTCCGAGAGCGCGCTGTACACCGAGTTCCTGCTCGAGGGCCCCGAAGGGCGCCGCCTGCAGACCCGGGTTCCCCTGGTCGGCTGGTTCATGGCCGCCAACGCCGCCCTGGCCATCCTGATGCTGGTCGAATCCGGCTACGACCTCGAGGCGATCGCCCATTCCCTCGATCGTGACGGCGGAATCGACGTCTACATCCCCGGGCGCGCCGAGCGCATCTCCGGGGACACGGGACCGCTCGTCTACATCGACTACGGGCACAGCCCGGACGCGTTCCTGAACACCCTCGCCGCCATCCGTAAGTTCACTCCCGGCCGACTGATCATGGTCTTCGGCGCCGACGGCGACCGCGACACCACGAAACGGGCGGACATGGGGGCGATCGCTGCCCGCGGGGCGGATGTCGTCGTGATCACCGACTTCCACCCTCGGTTCGAGGACCCCGCGGCCATTCGTGCCACTCTGCTCGCTGCCGCACGGGAGGCCGTGCCCGGCGGAGAGTTCCATGAGGTGCCCGACCCTCGGACGGCGTTCCGGACGGCGCTGTCCCTAGCGAAAGAAGGCGACGCGATCTTGTATGCGGGACCCGGCCATGAAAATTACCACGAGGTTGCCGGCGTGAAGATTCCGTACTCCGCCCGGGACGATTCCCGCCAGGCGCTGCGCGATGCGGGGTGGCTGTAGATGATCGCCCTGACCCTGGGCCAGATCGCCTTGGCCGTCGACGGCACGCTCCACCTGGACGGAACCTCTCGGAGCATCGACTCCGTGACCGACGGAATGGTGCACACCGACTCGCGCGACACCGTTCCCGGCTCCATCTTCGTGGCCAAGCCCGGTGCGGTGACTGACGGCCACCTCTTCGCCCCGGCCGCCGTCGAACGCGGCGCCACCCTGCTGATCGTCGAACGACACCTTGATCTCCCCGTGGCGCAGATCGTCGTGCCGGACGCCGTGCTCGCCCTCGGCGCCCTCGCCACCGACGTCGTGGCCCGCGTGCGGGAAGCCGGCAACCTCAAGATCGTCGCCGTCACCGGATCCAACGGCAAGACCACGACGAAGAACCTGCTCCGCGCCGTGCTCGAGCGCGTCGGCCCGACCGTCGCGGCCCGCGCATCTTTCAACAACGAGGTCGGCGCGCCGCTGACCATGCTCGAACTGACCCGTGACACCCGTTTCCTGGTGGCGGAGATGGGCGCGAGCGGCGTCGGAGAGATCGCCCGGCTCATCCGGATGGCCCGTCCCGACATCGGGATCGTGCTCAAGGTCGGCCTCGCCCACGCCGGCGAATTCGGAGGCATCGAAGCCACGGTCCGCGCGAAGACCGAAATGGTCACCGAGCTGCTGGCGACGGATGTCGCCGTGCTGAATACCGACGACCCGCGCGTCGCCGGTATGGCCGCCTCCACCCGGGCCCGGATCGTCTGGTTCGGCCAGTACGGCGACGAGGGAGTGCGCGCGACCGCGGTGCACGCCTCCGCGTCCGGAACGACGTTCACGCTGCACCTGGCCTCGGGCCAGTCCCGCCCGGTGGCGTTCCAGGTGCTCGGCGAACACCATGTCATGAACGCTCTGGCCGCCGCCGCCGCCGCCGAGATCCTGGGGGTCCCGATCGACGACATCGTCTCCGCCCTCGAATCCGTTCAGACCGCCGAACGTTGGCGCATGCAGGTCATGGGCGGCCGGGACGGGGTGACCGTCATCAACGACGCCTACAACGCCAGCCCGGACTCCATGACGGCGGCGCTCAAGACCCTCGCCCAGATCGGTGTTCCCGGCCGGCGCACCATCGCGGTTCTCGGCGAGATGAGCGAGCTGGGCGAACTGGCTGGTGAGGAGCACGACCGCGTCGGGCTGCTCGCCGTGCGCCTCAACATCTCCCAGCTCATCGTGGTCGGGCGCGGCGCGCGGCGCATGCACATCAGCACCATCAACGAGGGATCCTGGGACGGGGAGTCGGCCTTCGTCGAGAATGCCGACGAGGCCTTCGACCTGCTCTGCGCCACGGTGCAACCGGGGGACACCGTGCTGGTGAAATCCTCCAATTCCGCCGGCCTGAGATTTTTGGGCGACCGTCTGGGAGAGTGGTTCTCGTGAGAGCACTTTTGATGGCCGGAGCCTTCTCCCTCGTCTTCACCCTGTCGCTGACGCCGCTGTTCATCCGGCTGTTCAAGAAGCTGGGCTGGGGACAGTTCATCCGCGACGACGGCCCGCAGAGCCACCACGCCAAGCGCGGCACGGCCACCATGGGTGGCATCATCATCATCCTCGGCGCCGTGGTCAGCTATTTCTCGGCGATGTGGCTGACCGGGTCCCCGGTCACGGCGTCGCCGCTGCTGGTGCTGTTCATGATGGTGGGCCTCGGCATGGTCGGCTTCGTCGACGACTTCCTGAAAACGCGCAACCAGCGCAGCCTCGGGCTCGGCGGCTGGGCCAAGATCACCGGCCAGGTTCTCGTGGCCGGCACGTTCGCCATCCTGGCCATCCAGTTTCCGAACGCCAACGGTGTCACGCCGGCGTCGACTAAGATCTCGTTCCTGCGAGATCTGCCGCTGGACTTCATGCAATTGGGCAGCATCATCGGCATCTCCCTGTTCGTGCTGTGGATCTGTCTGATCGTGACGGCCACGTCCAACGGCGTCAACGTCACCGACGGCCTCGACGGGCTCGCCACCGGGTCGTCGATCCTGTCGATCGGCGCGTTCATCGTGATCGGCTTCTGGCAGTCCAACCAGGCCCGCTTCGGGGGAGCGGACATCGCCGACCTCTACCGCGCCTACGACGTTCGGGACCCGCTCGACCTGGCCATCGTCTCCGCGGCCATCGTCGGCGGCCTGATCGGCTTCCTCTGGTGGAACACCTCGCCGGCCAAGATCTTCCTGGGCGACACCGGTTCGCTCGGCATCGGCGGCGCCCTCGCCGCCCTGGCCATCCTGAGCCGCACCGAACTGCTGCTCGTGCTGATCGGCGGCCTGTTCGTGATCGAGGCCGGATCGGTGATCGTGCAGCGCGCCTACTTCAAGGTGACCCGCGGCCAGCGCATCTTCCTGATGAGCCCCATCCATCACCACTTCGAGCTCAAGGGCTGGGCCGAGGTCACCGTGGTGGTGCGTTTCTGGATCATCGGCGGGCTGTTCGTGGCCGCCGGCGTCGGCACCTTCTACCTCGAATGGCTGGCCAGCTAGTGGCTGGTCGCCACGCCGATGAGGCCGGGTCCGCTGGGGCTGACGCCCCGCGCCTCGACGGGTTGACCAGCTGGCACTCCGACTGGTCCGGCCTCCGTGTCGCCGTGCTCGGTCTGGGCGTCACCGGCTTCGCAGCCGCCGACACCCTCGTTGAACTGGGCGCGGATGTGCTCGTCGTGGCGGGGGACGCCCCTGCCGACACCATCCGCCTGCTCGACGTGATCGGGGCGGGACTGGTGCGGGCCGCGCCGGGCGTCGTTCCGCATGAACTGACCCGGCACCGGCCGGAGGTTCTGATCGCCTCGCCCGGCTACCACCCCGACCACGTTCTGCTGCTCTGGGCCGCTCGGGCCCGGGTACCGGTCTGGGGAGACATCGAGCTGGCCTGGCGCCTGCGGGACAAGGTCGGGCCCGCGGCCGAGTGGATCCTCGTCACCGGCACCAACGGCAAGACCACCACCGTGCAGCTGACGGCCACCATGCTCGCCGCCGCCGGCCTGCGCGTCGCACCCTGCGGCAACATCGGTGTGCCCGTCCTCGACGCCGTGCGCGACCCGCAGGGCTGGGACGTGCTCGTGGTCGAACTCTCCAGCTACCAGCTTCACCACCTGCCCCGCACCGGTCCCGGCGCCCTCGTGCCGTTCTCCAGCGTCTGCCTCAACATCGCCGACGACCACCTCGACTGGCACGGTTCGGCCGAAGCGTACCGCGATGCGAAAGCCACTGTCTACGCCAATACCCAGGTGGCCTGCGTCTACAACAAGGCGGATGCCGCGACCATCCGCATGGTCGAGGACGCCGACGTGCAGGAGGGTGCCCGGGCCATCGGCTTCGGCCTCGGCGCCCCCGGGCCCAGCGACTTCGGCATCGTCGAGGGCATCCTCTGCGACCGCGCGTTCCACGAGGACCGGTTCGAGACCGCCATCGAGATCACCACCGCGCCGGAACTCCGGGCCCGCGGGCTCAGCGCGCCGCACCTGCTCGCTGACATCCTCGCTGCCAGCGCTCTGGCCCGGTCCTTCGGCGTCGCGCCCGGCGTCATCCACGACGCCCTGGAGGGTTTCCGCCTCGACGCGCACCGGATCGAGATCGTTGCCGAGTTTGCCGGCATCCGCTGGATCGACGACTCGAAGGCCACCAACCCGCATGCGGCGGATGCTTCGCTCACCGCTTTCGAGACCGTCGTCTGGCTGGTCGGCGGCCTGCTCAAGGACGTCGACGTCGATGACCTGGTAGCCCGGCACGTCGGCCGCCTGCGCGGGGCCGTGATCATCGGAGCCGACCGCTCCGTGTTACGGGACGCATTCGCGCGACACGCGCCGGAGCTGCCGGTGTTCGAGATCGACGCCGACGACACTGGTCAGGTGATGCCCGGGGCGGTCCGCCTCGCGGCCGGTCTCGCAGAAACCGGCGACGTCGTGCTGCTGGCCCCGGCCGCGGCGTCTATGGACCAGTTCACCGACTACGCCCAGCGGGGCCGGTTGTTCGCAGAAGCCGTGCGGGAGCACCTGGGAGGTGAGGCGGATGAAGACTCCGCCTCGAACCCCGGCGCCTAGGCAGGCCGCGCCCGTCGCCTCCACCCGAATTCATTTCGGCCGGGTGTTCAAGGCCGAGTCCGCGAGCTATTTCCTGCTGCTCGGCACGACCCTGTTCCTCGTCGTGTTCGGCCTGGTCATGGTGCTGTCGTCTTCCTCGGTCGACTCCTACCTGGAGAACACCGGCTTCTTCGGCACCGTCCTGCGCCAGGGGGGATTCGCGCTGATCGGCGTTCCGGTGATGCTGATGATCAGCCACCTGCCGCTGAAGTTCTGGCGGCGTGTGGCCTGGCCGATGCTCATCGTCGCCTGTCTCCTGCAATGCCTGGTCGTGTTCACGCCGCTGGGCGTCGAGGTGGCCGGCAACACCAACTGGCTGTCGGTCGGCGGAGTCCAGTTCCAGCCCTCCGAGGCGATCAAACTCGCCCTCGTCGTCTGGCTGGGCATGATCCTGTCGCAGAAGGAGAAACGGCTCGACGACTGGCGCCACGTGTACATTCCGGTCTTCGGCGTGGGCGGCGGCGCCGTGCTGCTCGTGCTCATCGGCGGTGACCTCGGAACCGTCCTGATCATGGCCGGTATCCTCTTCGGAGCCCTGTTCTTCGCCGGCGTGCGACTGCGCCTCCTGGCAGTGCCTCTCGGCGCCGGGGTCGTGCTCGCGGTTCTGATGGCGTTGACGAGCACGAACCGGATGACCCGCATCCTGAGCTTCATGGGAGCCGGCTGCGAAGAGCTCGACGGCCCCATCTCGGCACCCTGCTGGCAGCCGCTGCACGGCACCTGGGCACTCGCTAACGGCGGGATCTTCGGCGTCGGGCTCGGCAATTCCAAGGCCAAGTGGTCCTGGCTGCCCGCGGCCGACAACGACTACATCTTCGCCATCGTCGGCGAGGAACTCGGACTGATCGGGGCCATCGTCGTCCTATTCATGTTCATCCTGCTGGCCTTCGCGTTCCTGCGCATCATGCGCACCGGCACGAGCCTGCAGGCCCGCGTGTCGACGGCCGCCGTGCTCGTCTGGCTGATCGGCCAGGCCTTCGTCAACATCGGCGTGGTCCTGGGCGTGTTCCCGGTGCTGGGTGTTCCGCTCCCGCTGGTGTCCGCCGGCGGCACCGCCCTGCTCACGACCCTCGGCGCGATCGGCATCGTGCTCTCATTCACCCGGGGCGACCACGCGGAGCCGCCACGACGCGCCGCCATGTCAACCGACACGTCAGGAGCCCGACAGTGACCACCTATCTGCTGGCCGGGGGCGGAACCGCCGGCCACGTGAACCCGTTGCTGGCCGTCGCCGACACCATCATGAGCCGGGAACCGGATGCGACAGTCATCGTTCTCGGCACCAGGGAGGGCCTCGAGGCCCGCCTGGTGCCGGCCCGCGGCTACGAGCTCGTCTTCGTTCCCCGACTGCCTTTCCCACGCCGGCCGAACCGACAGGCCCTCTCTTTTTTGCCACGGCTGAACCGGGCCATTGGCGACGTGGCCGATCTGATCCGGTTCCGCACGGTCGACGTCGTCGTCGGGTTCGGCGGCTACGTATCGACCCCGGCCTACTTCGCGGCACGCCGGGCGGGGGTGCCGATCGTCATCCACGAGGCCAATTTTCGGGCCGGGCTGGCCAACCGGCTCGGCGCCTGCTTCACCCGCCACGTCGCGGTGGCCTTTCCCGGCACCCGGATCCGCCACCCGCACGTCGTCGGGATGCCGCTGCGACCCGAGATCGCCGAGCTTGACCGGGCTCAGGCGCGCCCGGAGGCCTTGGCGCTCTTCGTCCTCGACGCCGACCGCCCCACCCTGCTGGTCACCGGCGGATCCCTGGGCGCTCGGCGCCTGAACAACACCATCGCTTCCTCGGCTCCCGGTCTGATCAAGGCCGGCTGGCAGGTGCTGCACATCACCGGTGAGAAGTCGGAGGTGACAGACCCAGGTCTGCACCACTACCGCCTGATCTCCTACTGCGACCGGATGGACCTGGCGCTGTCCGCGGCGGACTTCGCGGTGTCCCGGGCCGGCGCCGGAACCGTGTGCGAACTCAGCGCTCTCGGCATCCCGGCCGTCTACGTGCCGTACCCCGTCGGCAACGGCGAGCAGCGCTTCAACGCGGCGGACGTCGTGCGCGCCGGCGGCGGGATCCTCGTCGACGATGCGGACTTCGTGCCGAACTGGGTGCAGCACGAGCTCGTTCCCGTGCTCACCGACCGGGAGCGCGTGCGCCGGATGGGCGTCGCGGCGGCATCCGTCGGGGGACTCGACGGCTCGGCGCGAATGACCGACTTCATCCACGCCGCCCTCGCCTGATCACAGCGGCTAACGTTGTTCAAGCACCAGAACACCAGCACCGAACGCACACCAGCATTCGTCTCCGACTGAGAAGAGCCAGCAACCGTGATCAAGCCCGACCTGAACCTCACCATTCCCCGTGACCTCGGCACGGTGCATTTTGTGGGCATCGGCGGCTCCGGGATGAGCGGGATCGCACGGCTGTTCCTCGCCGCCGGGCATACCGTGACCGGCTCGGATGTGCGCGAGTCCGACAACGTGCTCGCCCTGCGCGAGCTGGGAGCCCACATCGCGATCGGCCACGCCGCTCAGAATGTCGGCGAAGCCGACAGCCTCGTCGTCACGGGGGCACTCTGGCAGGACAACCCGGAATACGTGCTGGCGAACGAACGCGGTCTCCCCGTGCTGCACCGCTCCCAGGCGCTTGCCTGGCTGATCGAGAAGCACCGCCTCGTCGCCGTCGCGGGCGCCCACGGCAAGACCACCTCGACCGGCATGATCGTGACCGGCCTGCTCGGCCTGGGCACGCATCCCAGCTTCGTCAATGGCGGTGTGATCGAATCGCTCGGCGTGTCGGCCGGCGCGGGCACCGACGACCTCTTCGTGGTCGAAGCCGACGAGTCGGACGGCTCGTTCCTGCTCTACAACACGGCCGTCGCCCTGGTCACCAACGTCGACCCTGACCACCTCGACCACTACGGTTCGCTCGAGGCCTTCGAGGCCGCGTTCGTCGAATTCGCACAGAACGCGACCGAGTTCGTGGTCATCTCCTCCGACGACGCCGGCGCGGTCAGCGTGACGGGCAAGCTCGCCGGCAAACGGGTCATCACCTTCGGCGAGGACGCCGCGGCCGACGTGCGCGTGCACTCGGTCGTCACCGACGGACCGGTGCGTTTCGGCGTGGCCTGGGCCGGAAGCGATTACTTCGCCACCCTCCGAATCCCAGGTCGGCACAACGCCATCAACGCCGCCGGCGCCTTCGCGGTGCTCGTCGGCCTCGGTTTCGCCCCGGAGGCGTCCCTGGCCGCCATCTCGGATTTTGGCGGCACCGAGCGCCGCTTCGAATTGCACGGCACCGTGGGTGGGGTCAGCGTCTACGACGACTACGCCCACCACCCCACCGAGGTGGCCGCGGCGCTGTCCGCCGCCCGCACGGTGGTCGGCGGCGGCCGGATCATCGCCGTGCATCAGCCGCACCTCTACAGCCGCACTCGGCTGTTCGCCCAGGAATTCGCCCAGACGCTTGAGGAGAAGGCGGACCAGACCGTCGTCCTCGGCGTGTACGGCGCCCGGGAAGACCCGGAGCCCGGCGTGACCGGCGCCCTCGTTTCCGAACGGTTCACGGATGCCGGCAAGGTCGTCTACGTGCCCGACTGGCAGGAGGCCGCCGACTACGTCGCCTCGATCGCCCGGGACGGCGACTTCGTCGTCACCCTCGGCTGCGGCGACGTCTACCGGATCGTTCCCCAGCTGCTCGCCTCGCTCACGCAGGCGCGCGGATGACCCGCCGACGATCATGAAGCGGCCCGAGGGCTACGACCGCCCGCCGGCAGGCGCTGAGCGGGCCGCCGGGCCGAAGACGACCGCCGCGAAGAGCGCCGGGGCGAAGCCTGCCGCAGCGAAGACAGCCCGTCCCAAGCCGGGAGGACGCCAGTCGAGCGGTCACAGCGACTACACGAACACCGAGCCGATCACGCTTCCCGCCGCCGACCCGATCGCACCCGTGTCCCGGCTGCTGGCGCCGGACTCTTCCCCTTCGTCCGCGCCCGCACCCACGGAGCCCCGCGACTCTGCGCTGACTCCGGCCGGGGCCAGACGCAAGCTCCGGGCCGCCCGTCGTGCCCGCAAACTCTATGAACGGGAGGAGGTGCGCCGCTTCACCTGGCGCTCCCGTCGGCGGCGCAACGTCTGGCTGGCGGCGCTCGGCACCCTGGCCGCGCTCGTCGCCTTCGTGCTCGTCGGCACCTTCTCGCCTCTGATGGCGCTTCACACCATTGAGGTCGTCGGGGCGAACCGGGTGCCCGCCGAGAAGATCCGATCGGCCCTCGACGACCAGTTGGGCACGCCGTTGCCGCTCGTGGACTTCGACGCGGTGAAAAAGGAGCTGTCCGCCTTCACCCTGATCCAGAGCTACGTCACCGAGAGCCGTCCGCCGAACACCCTTGTCGTGCGCGTCGTCGAGCGGGAGCCCGTCGGCGCCCTCGTGACCGAGTCCGGGTTCGACCTGGTCGACGCGGCCGGGGTAGTGATCCAGAGCAGCGCGGAGCGCCCCGCCGGGTACGCCACGATCGATGCGCGGGCCGGGGTCGGCAGTGCCGGCTTCCGGGCGGCGGCTGCCGTGATCGCGGCCCTGCCGGCAGACATCCGTTCCACCCTCGACACCGTCACCGCCGCCACCACGGACGACGTCACCCTCACGCTCGTGGGCGGCGCGCGCGTTGTGTGGGGGAGTGCGGAGAAGTCGGACTTCAAGGCGGTCGTGCTCGCGGCCCTGATCGTGAGCCACCCGGTCGGCAGCGTCGGCGAGTACGACGTGTCCTCCCCGGATAGCGCCGTTCTCCGCTGAGATGTTGGTTGGATCTTCGCGACACGCGGGCGCGCCTCCCCGAGCCTGTTCGGCTGGCGCATAACTTTCTAAGCAGGAATTGCATACTCAGCATAACTTTAAACTTCGACAAGAGGTTTAGGGTTCCACCGGAGGCCGGACGTGTCAACAACAAATCAGAACTACCTCGCAGTCATCAAGGTTGTTGGAATCGGTGGCGGCGGTGTCAACGCCGTCAACCGCATGATCGAGCTTGGCCTCCGCGGAGTCGAGTTCATCGCCATCAACACGGATGCCCAGGCGCTGCTGATGAGCGACGCCGACGTCAAACTCGACGTGGGCCGCGATCTCACCCGCGGCCTGGGCGCCGGCGCCGACCCTGAGGTCGGCCGCCGCGCCGCCGAGGATCACGCCGAAGAAATCGAAGAGGCTCTGGCCGGCGCGGACATGGTCTTCGTCACGGCCGGCGAGGGTGGTGGAACGGGCACCGGCGGTGCGCCGGTCGTCGCCCGCATCGCCAAGTCCATCGGCGCGCTCACCATCGGTGTCGTCACCAAACCCTTCGGCTTCGAGGGCAAGCGCCGCCAGGCTCAGGCCGAGGCCGGCGTCGCCTCCCTCAAGAACGAGGTCGACACCCTCATCGTCGTGCCGAACGACCGCCTGCTGGAGATCAGCGACCGCGGAATCAGCATGCTCGAGGCCTTCGCCACGGCTGACCAGGTGCTCCTGGCCGGCGTGCAGGGCATCACCGACCTGATCACCACCCCCGGTCTGATCAACCTCGACTTCGCCGACGTCAAGTCGGTCATGCAGGGTGCCGGCTCCGCGCTGATGGGTATCGGCTCGTCCCGCGGCGCGGACCGAGCCATCAAGGCGGCCGAACTCGCCGTTGCGTCCCCGCTGCTCGAGGCCTCGATCGACGGCGCCCATGGCGTGCTGCTCTCGATCCAGGGTGGCTCCAACCTCGGAATTTTCGAGATCAACGACGCCGCTCGCCTCGTGCAGGAAGCCGTGCACCCGGAAGCCAACATCATCTTCGGTGCCGTCATCGACGACACCCTGGGTGACGAGGTGCGGGTCACCGTCATCGCTGCCGGATTCGACGGCGGTGAGCCCGGTGCCAAGGCGGTCGAGGTGCGCCGCGCAGACCTGGTCGCCGCCGGTGTCGCGGTCGGCGCGGGTGTGGGCACGGCGGGCGCTGCGGCGGCCGGCGCGACCGACTCGGCTCCCTACACGGATGCCGCGGCCTCGTCGGTCTGGTCCGGCGTCGAGCCCGGTGCGGCAGTGGCCGACCCGGCCTTCGAGGAAGACCCGGACGACCTGGACATCCCGGACTTCCTCAAGTAGTGCCGCAGGCAGCGAGAGTGCCGATGGCAACCAGATGAGTGAGTCGGTCAGGCCCGGGGCCGGTGGCCTCGCGGAACGGTTGACCGCCGTTCAGGGTGGGATCGTCGCCGCGGCTGCCGCCGCCGGGCGCGACCCGGCGGAGCTCACGACGATCGTCGTGACCAAGTTCCAGCCTGTCTCGCTCCTCCAGGAACTTGCCGCCCTCGGCGTGCGCAACTTCGGGGAAAGCCGCCACCAGGAAGCCCAGGCCAAGGCCGCCGAGCTCCTCCAGCTCGACCTCACCTGGCATTTCGTGGGCCAAGTGCAGGGGAAGAAGGCCCGGCAGGTGCGGGCCTACGCCGACGTCATCCACTCCGTGGATCGAGCATCACTGGTCGATGCATTGGCGTCGGAGGATTCGGTCGTCGACTGCTTCGTGCAGGTGAACCTCACGGATGACCCGTCTCGCGGAGGAGTCGCTCCGGGGGAGCTGCCCAAGCTCGTAGAGCACGTGCTCTCCACGGCCGGGCTGCGGCTGATCGGGCTGATGGCGGTGGCCCCGCTCGGTGCCGAACCGCGCCCATCCTTCGCCCGGGTTCGCGAACTGGGCGAGCAGATTCAGCAGTTCGCGCCGAACGCGAAATCCTTGTCCATGGGCATGTCCCAGGACTACGCGGAGGCGATCATCGAAGGGGCGACACACCTTCGAATTGGCACAGCAATCACCGGGAATCGCCCGGTATCCGGTTAATCTGGACAAGAAGAATCACCAACACGGAGGTCGAGATGTCCAACCCGCTCAAGAAAACCATGGTTTACCTGGGTCTGGCAGACGAGGAACTCGAGTACGAGGCGCCCGCTGCTGCGCCCGCATCGACGGCCACTCACTCGACGGCGACCGGCGCTGCGGCATCGAAGTCCGCTGCTCCCCACTCCGCCCCGAATACCTCGCACGCCGCGTCGTCCGCGTCGTCGTCACACACCGCCGGCGCATCCGCCTCGGCCGGTCGCGCATCGGTGACACCGCTGCGCAAGACCTCCGCTCCGAAGAATGTGGCTGCCTCAGACATGAATGAAATCCTCACCGTCCACCCGCGTCAGTATAAGGACGCTCAGGTGATCGCGGAGTCCTTCCGCGATGGAATCCCGGTCATCATCAACCTGTCTCAGATGAGCGACGCCGATGCGCGCCGCCTGATCGACTTTGCCAGCGGACTGTCCCAGGGTCTGTACGGGAAGATCGAGCGCGTCACGGCGAAGGTCTTCCTGCTTTCCCCGTCCCACGTTGTCGTGTCCGGCGACAATGCCGCGGAGGACTCCGATGCCGAGACGTCCTTCTTCGCGCAGTCGTAGTTACCGCCGTGTTTGTCGTCAGCCTGATCGGTGCGATCGCCTACTACGCCCTCTTGCTCTACTTCTTCGTGATGTGGGGTCGGTTCATCATCGACCTCGTACGCAGTGTCAACCGGTCCTGGCGGCCGCAAGGCCCCCTGCTCGTCGTGATCGAGTTGGCCTATTCCCTGACCGACCCGCCGATCAAGTTCTTCCGCCGGCTCCTGCCGCCGCTTCGGGTCGGCCCGATCGCCTTCGACTTCGGCTGGAGCATCACCATGCTCTGCGTCATCGTCGGCATGTCGATCACCGGGCTCATGCGCTGACCGATACCTCGCGCCCCGGACTGGGCATGTATTCTTGTCCGACGGCGTGCCGGGCTGACGCGGTCCGACTACGCGTCGGACCTTGATAGCGTTGGTTGAACGCAAACACAATGTTCGCAACTCTAGTTTTAAGGGTGGAAAGCCATGGCGCTAACTCCGGAAGATGTAGTCAACAAGCGGTTCCAGTCGACTAAGTTCCGCGAAGGATACGATCAAGACGAGGTCGATGACTTCCTCGACGAGGTCGTCGTTGAACTTCGCCGACTGACTGCGGAGAACGAGGAGCTCAAGGCTCGCGTCAGCTCTGGCGGCGCAGCGGAGGTCGCACCGGCGCCCGAGGCCGTCGCTGAGCCCGTCGTGGCTCCCGCCGTCGTGGCCGCACCGGTTGTCGCCGGGCCCATCGACGAGACCGCCGGCACGACCAACCTTCTCCAGCTGGCTCGTCGCCTGCACGAGGAGCATGTCAAGGAGGGTGCCGAGAAGCGCGATGCACTTATCGCCGAAGGCCACGCCACCGCAGCCCGTCTCGTTGCCGAGGCCGAAGCCAAGCAGCGCGCGCAACTCAGCATCCTCGACCAGGAGCGCTCCGTCCTCGAGACCAAGATCGACGATCTGCGCACCTTCGAGCGCGAGTACCGCCAGAAGCTGAAGAGCTACATCGAGACCCAGCTGCGCGACCTCGACGCCACGTCGCCGGTCGAGTCGAGCAACGCTTCGAAGTCGAGCTTCCAGAGCTTTGGCGCCTAAGGTTCGAACGAAGAAGCGCCCCGGTGCGTTGATCCTCCTGGCCGTCGTAGCCCTGGGGATTTACGCTCTGGATCAGATCAGTAAGTACCTCATCGTCAGCAGACTGACCGAGGGTGACATCGTCCGGGTTCTAGGAGACGTGCTGCAAATGCACTTCGTCCGGAACCCGGGCGCTGCCTTTTCCCTGGCAGCCGGCATGACGTGGATCTTCTCGATCATCGCCGTGGCCGTGGTGGTGCTCATCGTCTGGTTCGCCGGGCGCATCCGCTCTTTGGCCTGGTCTGTCGTCTTCGGGCTCCTGCTCGGCGGCGTGCTCGGCAACCTGACCGACCGGCTGCTGAGGGAGCCGTCCTTCGGCCTCGGTCACGTGATCGACTTCATTTCCACGCCCTGGCTGATCCCCGCCATCTACAACGTGGCGGACATGGCGATCGTGTCGAGCATGATCATCTTCATGTACCTGACCATTCGCGGAATCGGCGTCGACGGTCGCCGCACCGGCGCCTCGGACCCGTCCGAATCCACCCCCACCCAGATAGCATCCTGATTCTCGCCATGGAAACACGCTCCCTTCCTCTTCCGGACGGACTCGCCGGAGTCCGCGTCGACGCCGGCATCGCCAAGCTCTTTGGCTTCTCGCGCAGCTTCGCGGCCGAAGTCTGCGAGGCCGGCGGAGTCACGTTGGACGGGGTCGTGGCCGGTAAATCCGACCGGTTGCACGGCGGTGCGTGGCTGGAGGTGTCCTGGCAGCCCAAGGAGGCCCTGGCGATCGTGCCCATCCCAGTGCCGGATCTCACGATCGTGCATGACGACGAGAGCATCGTGGTCATCAACAAGCCGTCCGGGGTTGCCGCGCATCCGAGTGTGGGCTGGACCGGTCCCACCGTGGTCGGCGCGCTCTCCGCGGCCGGCTACCGCATCGCCACCTCCGGGGCCAGCGAGCGGGCAGGGATCGTGCACCGCCTCGACGTGGGTACCAGCGGTCTGATGGTCGTCGCCAAGTCGGAGACCGCGTACACGGCGCTCAAGCGCGCCTTCCACGACCGCGAGGTCGAGAAGATCTACCACTCCGTCGTTCAGGGCCACCCCGATCCGAGCACGGGCACGATCGACGCGCCGATCGGGCGCCACCCGCGGTCGGACTGGAAGTTCGCGGTCATCGCCGGCGGCAAGGATTCCGTCACGCACTACGAGACGCTCGAGGCCTTCCCCTCGGCGTCACTGGTGGAGGTGCACCTGGAGACGGGGCGCACACATCAGATCCGGGTGCACATGGCCGCCCAGCGACATCCGTGCGTGGGTGACGCCATGTACGGCGCGGATCCCTCGATCACGGCGCGCCTCGGCCTGACCCGCCAGTGGCTGCACGCCAAGCAGCTGGCGTTCCACCACCCGGACACTCGGGAGTGGGTCACCTTCACCACCGACTACCCGGCCGACCTCGCGCACGCCCTCGACGTGCTGCGCGACGCCTGACGCGTAGCGCCCAATCCCAACACCTCGGAGCCGTTTTGTCCTCTCAGAATAAGCCGGGTGGATCGACAGATTCCTTCGTGCACCTGCACGTGCATAGCGAGTACTCGATGCTCGACGGCGCGGCGCGGGTCAAACCGCTGATCAACGCGGCCGTCGAGCAGGGAATGCCGGCGGTCGCCATCACCGACCACGGCAACGTGTTCGGTGCGTTCGATTTCTGGCGAACCGCGACCGAGGCCGGCATCAAGCCGATCATCGGCACCGAGGCGTACATCACCCCCGGAACCAACCGGCGGGACAAGACCCGGGTGCGCTGGGGCACCAGCGGTCAGAACCGTGACGACGTCGGTGGCGCCGGTTCGTACACGCACATGACGCTGCTCTCGGAGACTACGGCCGGTATGCACAATCTGTTCCGGCTGTCGTCCAAGGCCAGCCTGGAGGGGTACTACTTCAAGCCCCGGATGGACCGGGAACTGCTCGCCGAGTTCTCGGACGGGCTGATCGGCACGACCGGGTGCGTGGGCGGCGAAGTGCAGACCCGCCTGCGCCTCGGCCAGTACGACGAGGCGAAGAAGGCGGCCGGGGAATTCCAGGACATCTTCGGCAAGGAGAACTTCTTCTGCGAGATCATGGACCACGGCATCGACATCGAGCGCCGCACCATGACCGACCTGCTTAAACTCGCCGGCGAACTCAAACTGCCGCTCGTGGCCAGCAACGACCTGCACTACACCCACGCCCACGACGCGACCGCCCATGCGGCCCTGCTCTGCGTGCAGTCGGCCTCGACCCTCGACGACCCGAACCGCTTCAAGTTCGACTCGAACGAGTTCTACCTGAAGACCGCCGCGCAGATGCGGCATCTCTTCCGCGAGCACCCGGAATCCTGCGACAACACGCTGCTGATCGCCGAACGCTGCCAGGTGGAGTTCAACACTAAGGCCAACTACATGCCCCGGTTCCCCTGCCCGGAGGGGGAGAACGAGGAGAGCTGGTTCGTCAAGGAGAACGAGATCGGGCTGGCCAAGCGCTACCCGAACGGCATCCCGGACGATGTGCGCAAACGAGCCGACTACGAGATCGGCATCATCATCCAGATGGGCTTCCCCGGCTACTTCCTCGTCGTGGCCGACTTCATCATGTGGGCCAGACAGCAGGGCATCCGGGTAGGTCCCGGCCGTGGGTCGGGCGCCGGTTCGATGGTCGCCTACGCCATGGGCATCACCGACCTGGACCCGCTCGTGCACGGGCTGATCTTCGAGCGGTTCCTGAACCCTGACCGCGTCTCCATGCCCGACTTCGACGTGGACTTCGACGAGCGCCGCCGCGGCGAGGTCATCCACTACGTGACCGAGAAGTACGGCGAGGAGCGCGTCGCCCAGATCGTCACCTACGGCACGATCAAGGCCAAGCAGGCCCTCAAGGATGCGTCCCGGGTGCTCGGCTTCCCCTTCGGTATGGGAGACAAGCTCACCAAGGCCATGCCGCCGGCGATCATGGGCAAGGACGTGCCCCTGACCGGCATGTTCGACAAGGACCACGCGCGCTACCGCGAGGCCGCCGATTTCCGCGCCGTGATCGAGTCCGACCCCGAGGCCCGCACCGTCTTCGACACCGCCCTCGGCCTGGAGAACCTCAAGCGTCAGTGGGGCGTGCACGCCGCCGGGGTGATCATGAGCTCCGACCCGCTGATCGACATCATCCCGATCATGAAGCGTGAAGCGGATGGCCAGGTCGTCACCCAATTCGACTACCCGGCCTCTGAGGCCCTCGGCCTGATCAAGATGGACTTCCTGGGATTGCGCAACCTCACCATCATCGACGACACCCTCGACAACATCGCCGTGAACCGCGGGCACCGGCCCGTACTCGAAGAGTTGGGGCTCGAAGATCCGGCCGCCTACGAACTGCTCGCCCGTGGCGATACCCTCGGGGTGTTCCAACTCGACGGCGGGCCCATGCGGTCGCTGCTGCGCCTGATGAAACCCGACAATTTCGAAGACATCTCGGCCGTCATCGCGCTGTACCGGCCCGGCCCCATGGGTGCCAACTCACACACCAACTACGCGCTGCGGAAGACCGGCCAGCAGGAGATCATCCCGATCCACCCGGAGCTCGAGGAGGCGCTGGCCGACGTCATCGGCACCACCTACGGCCTGATCGTGTACCAGGAGCAGGTCATGTCGATCGCGCAGAAGCTGGCCGGGTTCTCCCTCGGCCAGGCCGATCTGCTGCGCCGCGCGATGGGCAAGAAGAAGAAGTCGGAGCTGGACAAGCAGTTCGAGGGCTTCTCCGGCGGCATGGTCGCCAACGGCTACTCCATGGAGGCGGTGAAAACCGTCTGGGACATTTTGCTGCCGTTCTCCGATTACGCATTCAACAAGGCGCACTCGGCCGCCTACGGGGTGCTCTCGTACTGGACCGCGTACCTCAAGGCGAAGTACCCGGCCGAGTACATGGCCGCGCTGCTGACCAGCGTCGGCGACTCCCGCGACAAGCTCGCGCTGTACCTGAACGAGTGCCGCCGGATGGGCATCCAGGTTCTGCCGCCCGACGTGAATGAATCGATCGGGTACTTCGCGGCCGTGGGCACGGACATCCGTTTCGGGCTCGGCGCGGTGCGCAACGTGGGATTCAACGTGGTCGACGCGATCCGCGCCGCCCGCACCGAGAAGGGCGCGTTCGAATCGTTCCACGACTTCCTGCGCAAGGTGCCGATCCCGGTGGCGAACAAGCGCACGGTCGAGTCCTTGATCAAGGCCGGCGCATTCGACTCGCTCGGCGCGACCCGCCGGGCCATGTTCGAGATCCACGAAGCCGCGGTCGAATCCGCCGTCAAGATCAAGCGCGACGAGCAGCACGGCATGGTCGGCTTCGACTTCGACAGCCTCTTCGACGACCCGCAAGAGAGCGAGCAGGTTCCCGACCGTCCCGAATGGAGCAAGAAGGAGAAGCTCGCGCTCGAACGCGACATGCTCGGGCTCTACGTCTCCGACCATCCGCTGGCCGGGCTCGAGCTCCCGCTGGCCAAGCACGCCAGCACGACCATCGTGGACCTGGTGGGATCGGAGCAGACGCAGGATGCCGACACCGTCACCATCGCCGGGCTGATCACCAGTGTGCAGCACCGGATCGCGAAGAAGTCGGGCAACCAATACGGCATCATCCAGGTCGAGGATTTCGGTGGGGAGATCGCCGTGATGTTCATGGGCAAGGCCTATCAGGAGTTCTCGTCCGACCTGGTCAGCGACTCCGTCGTGGTCGTGCGGGGCCGGGTGAGCCTGCGCGACGATGGCATGAACTTGCACGCGTACAGCATTTTCGCGCCCGAACTCGGCTTGGCCTCGGACACCGGCACGCTGACCGTCACGCTGGCGGAATCCCGGGCCACGACCGACACCGTGACGGCGCTGGGCGAAGTCATCACCCGCCACATCGGCAGCTCCGAGGTGCGGATCAAGCTGGTGAAGGGCCATACGGCGCGAGTGTTCGAGCTGCCCCATCATGTGAAGATCAGCGCCGACCTGTTCGGGGAGCTCAAGAGCCTGCTCGGGCCGAACTGCCTGACCTAAAAGAGCGAGACCTAGCCGACCGCTGGTGTCGCCCTCGGCAAGTCAGAGCTGACGGCACGCCGTGGACGCTGTTCCTCACCGGTGACGCGAAGTGCCCGGTGTTGAACCAATTCGACGGAGATTCTCGTGTGAAACCGCTTTCGCGGGGTGGAATGGGGCCGATTCGGCCAGAATCTCCGTCGAATTCGTCCGGGACAGACCTGACTGGCAGCACCGTGAGGTGCGCTGCCGTCAGGCTCTGCCGACGTAGGCCGCGAGGTGCTGGCCGGTGAGGGTGGAGCGGTCGGCGACCAGGTCGGCCGGTGAGCCCTCGAAGACGATCCGGCCGCCGTCGTGACCGGCGCCGGGTCCGAGGTCGATGATCCAGTCGGCATGAGCCATCACGGCCTGGTGATGCTCGACGACGATGACCGACTTGCCGGAGTCCACGATTCGGTCGAGCAGGCCGAGCAGCTGCTCGACGTCGGCGAGGTGGAGTCCGGTGGTCGGCTCGTCGAGCACGTAGACGCCGCCCTGCTCAGCCAGGTGGGTGGCCAGCTTGAGCCGCTGGCGCTCGCCCCCCGAGAGCGTCGTGAGCGGCTGGCCGAGGCTGAGATAGCCGAGCCCAACGTCGGCAAGCCCGCCCAGGATGGCGTGGGCGGCCGGCGTGCGCGCCGCACCGGCGCCGAAGAACTCCCGGGCCGCGGTCACCGACATCGCGAGCACCTCACTGATATCGCGGCCGCCGAGGCGGTACTCCAGCACGGATGCCTCGAACCGCTTCCCCGCGCAGACCTCGCAGGTGGTGGCGACGCCCGCCATCATGGCCAGGTCGGTGTAGACGACGCCGGCACCGTTGCAGTTGGGGCAGGCACCCTCGGAGTTGGAGCTGAACAGCGCGGGCTTCACGCCGTTGGCCTTCGCGAAGGCCTTTCGGATCGGGTCGAGCATTCCCGTGTACGTCGCCGGATTGCTTCTGCGGGAACCGCGGATGCCGCCCTGATCGATGGACACCACGCCGGCGCCGGCGGGGATCGACCCGTGCACGAGCGAGCTCTTTCCGGAGCCCGCGACCCCCGTCAGCACGACGAGCACGCCGAGGGGGATATCCACGTCCACATCCTTCAGGTTGTTCTTCGTCGCGCCGCGAATCTCCAGCGTGCCCGTGGGGGTGCGCACCGCGGGCTTGAGTGCCGCGCGATAGTCGAAGTGGCGGCCGGTGAGGGTGCCGCTGGTGCGGAGACCCTCCACGGTGCCCTCGAAGCAGACGGTGCCGCCCGCCGCACCGGCGCCTGGTCCGAGATCGACGACGTGGTCGGCGATCACGATCGTCTCCGGCTTATGCTCCACGACGAGCACCGTGTTGCCCTTGTCCCGCAGCTGCAGCAGCAGTGTGTTCATGCGCTCGATGTCATGGGGATGGAGCCCGATGGTGGGCTCGTCGAAGACGTAGGTGACGTCGGTGAGTGACGAGCCCAGGTGCCGGATCATCTTGGTGCGCTGGGCCTCCCCGCCTGACAAAGTACCGGCCGGCCGGTCGAGCGACAGGTAACCCAACCCGATCTCCACGAACGAGTCGAGGATCTGGCGCAACGCCTGCGTGAGCGGGGCCACCGACGGCTCACTCTGGCCGCGAACCCACCCGGCCAGGTCGCTGATCTGCCAGGAACAAGCGTCGGCGACGCTCACTCCGGAGATCTTCGACGAGCGAGCCGCCTCGCTGAGGCGGGTGCCGCCGCACTCGGGGCAGGTGGCGAACGTGACCGCACGCTCCACGAACGCGCGGATATGCGGCTGCAAAGCGGCGACATCCTTGGTCAGGAACGACTTCTGAATCTGCGGGATGAGGCCCTGATACGTCAGGTTGATCCCGTCGACCTTGATCTTGGTCGGCTCCTTGTAGAGCAGGTCGTCCAGTTCCTTCGTGCTGTACCGATGAATTGGCTTGTCCGGGTCGAACCAGCCGCAGCCGCGGAAGATGCGGCCGTACCAGCCGTCCATGGTGTAGCCCGGGATCGTGAGCGCGCCCTCGTTGAGCGACTTGGAATCGACGTATAGCGCGGAACGATCGATGTCGTTGACGGTGCCCATGCCCTCGCAGCGCGGGCACATGCCGCCGGTGATGCTGAAGCTGCGCCGCTCCTTCACGGTCTTCCCGCCGCGCTCGAGCGTGACCGCCCCGGCCCCACTGATCGAGGCGACGTTGAACGAGAACGCCTGGGGCGATCCGATGTGGGGCTGACCGAGCCGGCTGAAGAGGATGCGCAGCAGCGCGTTGGCGTCGGTGGCGGTCCCGACCGTGGAACGGGAGTTGGCCCTCATTCGCTCCTGGTCGACGATGATGGCCGTGGTCAGACCATCCAACACGTCCACCTCGGGGCGCGCCAGGTCCGGCATGAATCCCTGCACAAACGCACTGTAGGTCTCGTTGATCAGCCGCTGCGACTCGGCGGCGATCGTGCCGAACACCAGTGAGCTCTTGCCCGAGCCGGAAACGCCGGTGAACACCGTCAGCCGCCGCTTCGGGATGTCGAGGCTGACATCCCTGAGGTTGTTCACGCGCGCGCCCCGCACCCGGATCCGGTCGTGGCTGTCGGCCACGTGCGGCGCGGGCATGCTCGTGCTCGCGGCGCTGCTCAGGTCAGTGCTCATCGTGTCTCCCTCTGGTGGCCGGGCCGCCCACGTGGTCTCGGTGGTCGTCGCCTGGTCGAGTCAACCAGCTTCAAGGCCGGTTGCTGCGGTTCCGCCGTGGATGATTCCAGTGTCAGTGCGGTCGAGGCTGTGTGCAAGCTCCATAACCGACGACACAGACGGGGGTGGAAGTTCGCGGCGCAGGTTCTGGAGCCGGGCGAGCGTTAGAACGTGCGCCCACGTCCACGGGGTGCGCCGCGAGTGCGAGCCGGGTCCCGAAAGGCTCGTGGGACGGACGCGGAAACCCGCACGCAGGTCGTAGCCTTGAGGTATGAGCACAGGCACTCGGGAACCTCTGTACACCACGGCGATTCTGGCCGGGCGGGCCGTGTTCGGCCTGCTGCGGCTCAAGCCATCCGTGACCGGTCTGAAGAATCTTCCGGACACCGGGGGGGCGGTGCTGGCGATCACCCACTTCGGCTACATGGACTTCGCCCTGGTCGAGTGGATGCTGTGGCACAAGAACCGACGTCACATCCGTTTCATGGCCAAGAAGGGCGCGTTCGACCAGAAGCTCGTGGGCGTGCTGCTGCGCGGCATGCGTCATATCTCGGTCGACATGAAGGCAGGGGCGGAGGCTTACGGCCAAGCCGTGACCGCGCTGCGGGCGGGCGAACTGCTCGGCGTGTTCCCGGAAGGCGGCGTGAACGCCTCCTTCACCGTACGCGAGTTGAAGTCGGGTGCCATCCGGATGGCCGCCGAGGCCGGGGTCCCCGTGATCCCGATCGCGGTCTGGGGCGGGCACCGCGTGCTCACGAAGAACCACAAGCCGGCCCTGCGCGAGGTGTTCGACGTGCCCATCCGCTTCGCCGTCGGCGAGCCGTTCACGGTCGCGGCGGGGGAGGGCACGCAGCCGATGACGCTGGCACTCCACGACACACTGCAGGGTCTCGTCGACAAACTGCAGAAAGCCTATCCGGTGGACGGCGCCGGCCAGTGGTGGCAGCCGCGGCACCTGGGTGGCACCGCGCCCACACCGGAGGAGGCCGCCGTTGCCGAGGCCGAGCGGCGCCGGCGTCGCGACGAGGCCGGCGCAGCCCCGTCCAGAGGCTAGGCAGGGGCGCCGGGCACGCGGTAGGTGCGCTCGTAGTACAGCAGGGCCTCGTCGTTCTCGCCCATGCCGCCTTCCTCGATCTTCACGACCACGACGGCGCTGTTGTGCACCAGTGTGCGTTCGATGATTCGCCCGACCATCCACGAGGTGACGCCCTTCAGCACGGGCAGGCCGTGGGGTCCGGGCTGCCAGTGGTCGCCGACGAAGCGCTGGTTCGCGGGACCCGACATCACCTCGGCGACGGCACGATTGTGCGCCCCGAGGATGTGGATGACGACCCGGTCGCTCTCGGCGATCGCCGGCCAGGTGCTGGCTGACCGGGCCATGTTGAAGGTGGCCAGCGGCGGAACCGACGACAGCGACGCCAGCGAGGTGGCGGTGAATCCCACCGGGGCGCCGTCCGGGTGCAGCGCGGTGATCACCGCGACACCGGCGGCGTGACGCCGGAAGGAATGTTTGAAGGCGGCCAGGTCCAGCGGTGCATTGGGATCTTCGGCCAGCGGTACGGTGGCGGGCTGGGGTACTTCGGTGTCGCTCATGTGACTGAATCAATCTCCTCGCCATTGAGCCTATTCCCGGTGCACGGGAGTTGATGGCTAGGCTGGAACGCGATGATCCAGACTATTGACCTCCGAGGGACCCGGCCCACTCCGGCGGAATTGCTTGCAGCCGTCCCGCGTGCGCTCACCGACGTGACCGCGGCCAGCGACGTCGCAGCCGAATTAATCGACGATGTGCGGGCCAGAGGCGAGGATGCCCTCCGCGACCAGGCGGAACGCCTCGACCGGGTGCGTCCGTCCCATGTGCGGGTTCCCGCGTCCCACGTCACCGAGGCACTGGCCGGGCTCGACCCGACGGTGCGCACGGCCATCGAGGAGACCATCCGTCGCGTGCGCATCGCCAGCGCGGCCCAAGTGCCGCCGCAGGTGACCACCACGATCGCCGACGGCGCCACCATCACGCAGCGCTGGCAGCCGATCAACCGGGTCGGCCTGTACGTTCCCGGCGGCAAGGCCGTCTACCCGTCGAGCGTCGTGATGAACGTGGTTCCGGCTCAGATCGCCGGCGTCTCCTCGATCGCGCTGGCGTCGCCGCCGCAGAGCGACTTCGACGGACGCGTGCACCCCACCATCCTCGCCGTGGCGAGCCTGCTCGGCATCGACGAAATCTACGCCATGGGCGGGGCCGGCGCGGTCGGCGCCTTCGCCTACGGCGTTCCGGGGCTCGGCCTGGACCCGGTGCAGCTCGTCACCGGCCCCGGCAACGTCTATGTGGCCGCCGCCAAGCGGCTCGTGCGCGGGGTGACCGGCATCGACTCCGAGGCCGGCCCTACCGACATTCTGGTCATCGCGGATGAGACCGCCGACCCCCGCATCGTCGCGGCCGACCTGGTCAGCCAGGCCGAGCACGACGAGCTGGCCGCCGCCATGCTGGTCACCGATTCGGCTGAGCTCGCCGACGCCGTCGCTCTGCACCTGGTCGACCTGATGCAGAGCACGACCCACAGCATCCGTGTCACCGCGTCCCTGAACGGGCGCCAGTCGGGGATCGTGCTCGTGGACGACCTCAACGCCGCGGCCGCGTTCAGCAACGCGTTCGGTCCCGAGCACCTCGAGATCCAGACGAGCGACCCGGATACCGTGCTCGCGCTGATCGAGAACGCCGGCGCCATCTTCCTCGGCCCTCATTCGCCCGTGAGCCTCGGCGACTACGTGGCCGGCTCGAACCACGTGCTGCCGACGGGAGGCCAGGCCCGGTTCTCCTCCGGACTCGGCGCATACACCTTCCTGAGGCCCCAGCAGGTCGTCACGTACAGCCGGGAGGCACTGCGCGAGGTCGCGGACCACATCGCGGCCCTGTCCACGGCGGAGGCGCTGCCCGCGCACGGCGACGCCGTCACGGCCCGTTTCACGACGGCGCTGTAAGCTGGCCGCACGATGTTCTGCCCGTTCTGCCGCCACCCGGACTCCCGAGTCATCGACTCGCGCACGAGCGACGACGGACTTTCCATTCGCCGACGTCGACAATGCCCCGAATGCGGCCGGAGGTTCAGCACCACCGAGACCGCCAGCCTGAACATCGTCAAGCGCAGCGGGGTCGTCGAGCCGTTCAGCCGCGACAAGATCGTGGCCGGCGTGCGCAAGGCCTGCCAAGGTCGTCCGGTAACGGATTCCGACCTGGCCATGCTTGCCCAGCGGGTGGAGGAGACCATCCGGCAGACCGGCGCGTCGCAGGTGAAGGCGAACGAGGTCGGCCTCGCGATCCTGCCGCCGCTGCGCGAACTTGATGAGGTGGCCTATCTCCGCTTCGCGAGTGTCTACCAGGCATTCGATTCGCTCGAGGATTTCGAGACCGCGATCGCCCGGCTGCGCACCGAACACGGCTCCCGCACCGAACACGGCTCCCGCCCCGAGCAGGGCAGCGCCGCGGGCGCCGCACACCCGTCCGAGTCGTAGGCGGCACCGTGTACCCGCTGATCTTCTCGCTGTTCCTGACCCGCCTCGACCCCGAACGAGCCCACCACCTCGCCTTCACCGTGATCCGGGCGCTGCCCGCGTTCGGTGTCGGCCGGGTCGTGCACCGCTTCACGCGCCCGCGTACCGACCTCGGTGTCCAAACCCTGGGTCTGCGATTCCAGTCGCCGTTCGGCGTGGCCGCCGGCTTCGACAAAGACGGTGAAGCCGTGCTCGGGCTCGGCCAGCTCGGGTTCGGGCACGTGGAGGTCGGCACCATCACCGCCGTTCCTCAGCCCGGCAACCCGAAACCGCGCCTGTTCCGCCTGATCCCCGACCGCGCGGTCGTCAACCGGATGGGCTTCAACAACGCCGGTGCCCGCGCCGCCCGGGTGCGCCTCGCGCACGTTCGCTCCGCTGCCGGTCGCCCGGTCCTCGGCATCAACATCGGCAAGAGCCGCGTCACCGCGGTCGAGGACGCCACCGCCGACTACCTGGTCAGCGCCGCGCTGCTCGCGCCCCTGGCCGACTATCTCGTCGTGAACGTCAGCTCGCCCAACACGCCCGGGCTACGCGGACTGCAGGAACTCGACCGGCTCGCCCCGCTGCTTCGGGCGGTCAAGACCGAGGCCGGCGCCACGCCCCTGCTGGTAAAAATCGCCCCCGACCTCGCCGATGCTGAAGTGACCCGAATCTCCGAACTCGTGGTGGAGCTGGGTCTCGACGGCATCATCGCCACGAACACCACGACTTCCCGCGCCGGACTGAAAACGGATGCCGCGACCGTCGAGGCTGCCGGCGCCGGCGGTCTCTCCGGTGCCCCGCTCCAGGCGCGGTCCCTGGCCGTGCTGCGCGTGATCCGGGCCGCTGTGCCCCGCGAGCTGTGCGTGATCTCGGTCGGCGGCGTGGAGACCGCGGAACACGTGGCCGAGCGCCTCGCCGCGGGCGCGACGCTCGTTCAGGGCTACACCGGGTTCCTCTATCGAGGGCCGCTCTGGGCTCGCCAGATCAACCGTGGCCTCGACCGCATCCTCGCCGCAGAACTGTAGAGAACTGAGACAGGCCGTCGAGCCCGCAACACGCCGTCGCGCCTAGATCAGACCGCGGTCCGCGAGCTGCCGGGCCACGGCCGAGCCGTCCGGCCCGTACACCCAGCGGGGATCGCGGGGCGCGGGCGCGGCATCCTTCGCCCGGCGACCGGCCAGAACTGCCTGGCTGGGGGAGAGCTGGCGGATCGCGACGGCCTCGACATTGTCGGGGAAGTCTCGCTGGAACTCGCTGTAGATGGCCTCATCGTGCTGGCCGTCGTCGCCGAACAGGATCCAGCGGATCTCCGGGAATTCCTGGGCCAGACGGCGCAGGTTGGCCCTCTTGTGGTCCTGACCGCTCCGGAACCAGCGGTCGTGGGTCGGACCCCAGTCGGTGAGCAGGAGAGCCCCCGACGGGTACAGGTTGCGGTTCAGGAACCGGGTCAGGGTCGGGGCGACGTTCCAGGCCCCGGTCGACAGGTAGATCATCGGGGCACCCTCGTTGACCGCGGCGAGGCGGTCGAGGAGGACCGCCATGCCCGGCGTGGGAACTCGGGCGTGCTCGTCGAGCACGAAGGTGTTCCAGGCGGCGAGCAGCGGGCGGGGAAGGGTGGTCACCATGACCGTGTCATCGACGTCGGACAGGATCCCGCGGCGTACCGTCGGGGCCACGATGAAGAGCGGGGCCTCGACCGGCGCGGCCGTGTCGTCGGTGTGCAGCCGGGCCATCTGCCAGCCCGGGGTGAGCGTGACCGGAATGACGGTGTCGACCACGCCCCCGCGGTCGGCCTGCACCCGGTGGGAGAAACCGTTGATCTCGATGGTCACCGTCACATCGTTGACCGGAACGCTCGTGAAGCTGTGCCAGCCGCGAATTCCGGCCTCGCGGCGGTCGGCGTGCCAGTGGCGGTGTGCCAGCTTGGAGCCGGGCTTGGCCGGTTTGGCCAGAAGCACCCGGCACAGGATGCGCACCCACTCGGTCGAGCCGTAGCCGGCATAGGGGATGACCGTGGGCAGGTAGCCGCGTTTGCGGGCGTGGCGTTCGCGCTTGAAGTGCAGCCAGTCCTCGATGCGGGCTGCGCGATGCATCATCTTCGCTGGCGTGCCCGTGGGCGGGATTCGAGGATATGTCGGCACGTCCCTAGTCTGGCATGCGCACGACGCTACCCGGCATCGAAGTCGGGTCGCCCGGAGAGCCGAGGGTTATTCCTGCCCAATCGGGCGAGACACGCTGTCACGTCACAACGAGGGGGACATTGCCGCCTAGTATTAGTGACTTAGTCTCAAGGAGGACAAGTGTCACTCAGTGACCTTTTTGGTGGGGATCCTTTTGTGCCGGCCCAGCAGGCCCGCACCGAGCCGATCCAACAGCGCAGCACGGCACGACTGTCCGGTCTGCTCGACGCCGCCGCCGTCGTCGTGGACGAGGTCGGCTTCGACCGAATCACGACCGCGATGGTGGCCGAGCGCGCGGGCGCGTCGATCGGGACCGTGTACCGGTACTACCCCGATCGCGTCGCGGTGCTGCAGGCTCTGCGAGAGCGCGCGGTGCTGCGATTCCGGAGCCGAGTTGCGGAGCAGCTGAAGACGAACGCTCCCCAGGGCTGGTGGCAGGCCGTCGACGTGGCCATCACGGCCTTCGTCGACCTGTACCGCTCTGAGCCGGGGTTTCGCATCATGCATTTCGACGACCGGCAGGGTGTGCCTGTCGTCGAAGACCCCGACACGGGTTACTTCGCCCGCCGGGTGGCCGGCATGCTGGTCGAGGAGTTCGGCCTCGAGGGCGGCGACGAACTGATCTTCCGGCTTGAGGTCGCCGTTGAGATGGGCGACTCGATTCTGTCGCGGGCGTTCCGCTCCGACCCGCAGGGCGATGAGCGGTTCATCGAAGAGTGCCGCGTGGTCACGCATGACTACCTCGCCGGATACTACGGGCCGAGCGTTCGCTAGGAATTCCGCGATCCGGTTGGCTCGCGGCGCCGTGCGATGGTTGGGTGGTGTACGTGCCTCCCGTGTTGTGTCGACTTCGGTCGAGAAATGAGCCATTTCCATGATCGAGTTCCGCTCGGTGAGCAAGCAGTTCCCGGACGGCACACTCGCCGTCGACGATTTTAGCCTGACCCTCCCGTCGCGCCAGACGACGGTGCTCGTCGGCTCCTCCGGCTCGGGCAAGACCACCCTGCTGCGCATGATCAACCGGATGGTCGACCCGAGCAGCGGCACGATCGAGATCGACGGGGCCGACATCGCCCAGCTCGAGCCGGTGCCGCTGCGGCGCGGCATCGGCTATGTGATGCAGAACTCCGGCCTGCTCCCGCACCGCACGGTGATCGACAACGTCGCGACTGTTCCGCTGCTGCGCGGGGTGCCGAGAAAGAAGGCCCGCGCCGAGGCCCTCACCCTGCTCGACACGGTGGGCCTGGACCAGACCCTGGCGGACCGGTACCCCAGCCAGCTCTCCGGCGGGCAGCAGCAGCGGGTCGGGGTGGCGCGCGGGCTCGCGGTCAACCCAAACATTCTGCTGATGGACGAGCCGTTCGGCGCCGTCGACCCGATCGTGAGGGCCGAGCTACAGCAAGAACTGATCCGGCTGCAGAGCGAGCTCGGCAAAACGGTCGTGTTCGTCACCCACGATATCGAGGAGGCGTTCCTCCTCGGTGACCAGGTCGTCATCCTGCGTGACGGCGGACGGATCGCCCAGGTGGGGGCGCCGACCGAGATCCTGGCGAACCCGGCCGACGACTTCGTGGCCAGCTTCGTCGGAGCGGATCGCGGCAAGCGTGCCCTGCATCTGGAACGCCGCGGCGACTCCGACCTGCTGCTCGACAGTGAGGGCCGCCTGGCCGGTGTGCTCGTGGAGCCGGGGCAGACCGCGCACTCCCCGCATCCCCAGGCTCCGCGGTGACCTGGATCTGGTCGAATCTCGACCTGCTGTGGGATCGCACCCTGGACCACCTGATTCTCAGCGTGCCGCCGATCCTTCTCAGCTTTCTGATCGCCGTGCCGCTGGGCTGGCTCGCGAACCGGTACCGTGCCGGCCGCGGCGTGATCCTGACGGCCAGTGGGCTGCTCTACGCCATCCCGTCGCTGCCGCTGTTCTTCGTGATCCCGGCCATCGTCGGCACCAGCCTTCGCTCGCCGCTCAACCTGGTCATCGCCCTGACGATCTACGGCGTCGCGCTGATGGTACGCGTGGTGGCCGACGGGCTGGCATCCGTGGACAAGGATGTACGCCAGTCCGCTGTCGCCGTGGGGTATTCCGGCTGGAGCATCTTCTGGCAGGTTGAGCTGCCGCTGGCCGGGCCGGTGCTCCTGGCCGGCCTGCGGGTCGTGGCCGTCAGCACGGTCAGCCTCGCCACGGTGGGGGCCGTGATCGGCTCGCAGAGCCTCGGCAGCCTGTTCACGGATGGCTTCCAGCGCGGTATCCAGGCCGAAATCATCGCCGGGATCGTGCTGACCGTGGCGCTGGCGCTGCTGCTGGACGGCGCCCTCGTGCTGCTCGGGCGGGTTCTGCTGCCCTGGACCCGCCTGGCGGCGACCGACCGGAGGGCCGTCCGGGTCGCCCGGATCACGGAGGCATCCGCATGAACCTGTTCGTTGACGCGGTGAACTGGATCCTCGACCCGGCCAATTTCGCCGGGCCGGGCGGCATTCCGGCGCGGACGATCGAACACTTGGTGTTCACCCTCGTGACGGTCCTGATGGCCTCCGTGATCGCGATTCCGGTCGGTTTCCTGATCGGGCATACGGGTCGGGGACGCAGCCTCGCTGTAGCCACCGCCGGCGGGCTGCGGGCCATTCCGACCCTCGGCCTGTTGACACTGGTCGCGCTGTGGGTCGGGATTGGGCTCGGTGCGCCGTACGTCGCGCTCACGGTCCTGGCGATCCCGCCGATCCTCGCGGGCGCCTACGCCGGGTTCGAGGCCATTGACCGGTCCGTCATCGACTCCGCCCGGTCGGTCGGGATGTCGGAGAGCCAGATCGTGGGCACGGTCGAGATCCCGTTGGGGTTGCCGCTGCTGATCGCGGGCATCCGTTCGGCCACCCTGCAGGTCGTCGCCACGGCGACCCTGGCTGCCTACGTGGCAGATGTCGGCCTCGGCCGGTTCCTGTTCGCCGGGTTGAAAACCCGCGACTACGCGGAGATGCTGGGCGGGTCACTGCTCGTGATCCTGCTCGCCCTCGTCCTCGAGGGAATATTCACTGCTGTTCAGCGACTTGTCGTTCCCAGAGGCGTCGCGTCCGGACGTCCCCCAGTCGACCGTGCCAGGTCAGCCCGACCTGTCCCGGGGATGGATCCCGCCATCACGAAAGGAACCCACTAATGTTTACAGCTCACAGAGGCCGGCTCGCGGCGGTCGCCGCGGTCGCGGTTGGGGCCGTCGTAGCCCTTGCAGGGTGTGCGTCCGGTGACCCGCTGGACAGCGGAACTAAAGCCGACGAGGGGTCCACCACCCTGGTCGTCGGTTCGCAGGATTACTACTCGAACGAGATCATCGCCGAAATCTACGCCCTGGCGTTGGAGGGGAACGGCTTCACGGTCGACCGCCAGTTCAAGATCGGCCAGCGCGAGGTCTACCTGCCCGAGATCGAATCCGGTGCCATCGACGTCTTCCCCGAGTACAGCGGCAGCCTGCTGCAGGCCCTGAATGCAGATGCCGCCGGCGGCACCGCCGACGAGACCTACGCGCAGCTGCAGGACGAGCTGCCCGAGGGGCTGAGCGTGCTCGACATGGCCTCGGCCACGGACCAGAACTCCTGGACCGTCACGCAGGCCTTCGCCGACAAGTACAGCCTGACCGACATCGCGTCGCTCGCCGATGTCACCGAGCCGATCACCGTCGGCGGACCGTCCGAACTCCAGACCCGCCCCTACGGACCGACGACCCTGACGGAGAAGTACGGCATTCCCATCGCCGGCTTCACGCCCATTGAGGATGGTGGTGGCCCGCTCACGATCAAGGCTCTCGTCGACAACGACATTCAGATCACGAACGTCTACACGGCCAGCCCGAACATCAAGTCGGACAGCCTCGTCCCCCTCGACGACCCGGACGGCCTGTTCTTCGCGGACAACGTCGTGCCCGTCGTGTCCGACAAGGTCGGCGGGAAGGCCGCCGACGTGCTCAACGCCGTCAGTGCCGCTCTGACCGCCGAGGACCTGGTGGGCCTCAACTCCGAGAGCGTGAACGACCAGCTCTCGGCCGAGAAGATCGCGGCCGCTTGGCTCGAACAGGCGAACCTCTTCTAGGCACCAGCTGACTCAGGCGCTGCCTGACCAATTCGACGGAGATTCTGAGCCTACGGGCCGGTTTTGGAGCAAAACAGGCTCTGGGGCCGAGAATCTCCGTCGAATTCGTTAGGGGCGGGGGCAGGGGCAGAGGTAGGCCCGGGCAGAGGTAGGCCCGGGCTGGGGCTGGGGCTGGGGCTGGGGCTGGGGCTGGGGCAGGGGCTGGGGCAGGCGCGTGCTCAGGCAGGCGCGTGCTCAGGTAGGCCCGGGCTCAGGCGAGGGACAGGAGCAGCGTCGGCAGCAGCAGGAGTGCGGCGGCGCCGGCTGCAACGAAAAGCACGGCGGAGGGCGTCAGCGGCGCCGGCGGGGTGATCAGGCGGCGAACGCGGGGTGTCACCAGGTCGAACGGATGGTCCGGGCCGTCGGCGAGTTCGACATCCGTTCCCAGCGGGTCCACCTGGTGTGCCGACCCGACCAGTGCGATCGCGGTGGCCAACGTGCGGTCGTCGACCACCCGCCGGGCCTGGTCGTCGGCGAGCATCTCGACCAGCAGGGCGACCGCGTTCTCGGCGCGGTTCGCGATCGGGAACCACGGCAATGCGCTGTGCCAGGACTTGAAGGCGAGCAGCACGAGGTGGTGCTGCTGCAACAGGTGGGCGCGCTCGTGTGCGATCACCGCGCGCAATTGGTCGGCATTCAGCAATTGCAGAAGGCCGCGGGAAAGCACGGTCGCCGACCGGGTCGCGCCAGGCAGGCAGTACGCGACCGGCGCGTCGTGTTCGATCACACGGGTGCCGGAATGGCTCGGCAGAGGGTCGCTGAGCAGTCCGATCAGGTGCCGGTGCCTGCGGTGCTGGCGCCCCGCGCGGGAGAAGGTCGCGGCGAGGTTGAGCAGCAGATGGCTGCCGAGGATCAGCGCCGCGCACAGCAGGAGTACCGAGCCGAACGACGTGCCGGCCGGCAATGTGCCGGTGACGAGATGGCCCGCCAGCGAGCGGATGCCCTCGAACAGGTTCTCGCCGAACGGGATCAACCCGAAGCTGAGCAGCGAGCCGATCATCGAGAGCCCGCCGGCCAGGGCGATGGCCTGCCACAACACCAGGGCGACCGCGGGGGAACGGGCCGGCCAGCCGGCGGTGGCAAGCCAGATCGGGACCGGACCGGCGAGCAGCACGGCCACGATCATGAGCGCTACGGCCGTGACGAACACGACTCGGCCGCTCTGACGCGTGCTGACTGGAGCAGGGACTGGAGCGGGGACTGGATGCCGGTCACTCGCGAACGAGAGGTACGGTGCCGAGGAGCAGGCGCAAAACGTCGGCCTCCTGCGGGGTGACATCCCCGATGAACCGGGCGAGGGCCGCCTGCCGGTCGGGAGCAGAGCCGAGCACCTCGTGCATCAGCTCCGCGGTATGTTCCGCCCGGGTCGCCACGGCCCGGTAGCGGTGCGGCCGGGTGTCTCGGTCGCGGGTGACGAAGCCCTTGGTCTCGAGGCGGGAGAGCACCGTGAGCACGGTCGTGGTGGCGAGTGGTTTGCGCCTAGCGGTGGCGGTCGTCGGGGTGAGTAGTCGATCCCGGAGATCGTTGGCAGGCAGAGACTCCTCGGCTTCCCACAAAACATCCATCAGCAGTCGTTCCAGCTCTCCCAAACTCCCCATATTGGGGAGTCTAGCGGGCGGCAATCAACTCTTCTACGTCTCGTAGAATAGTAATGTTCTACGCAGTGTAGAAAACCCGAAGCCGCTGGAGGGCGCATGAACGAGTGGCTGGACCCGTTACTCCTGTCGAGATGGCAATTCGGTCTTACCACCGTCTATCACTTCCTCTTCGTACCGCTCACAATCGGGTTGGCGTTCACAGTCGCGCTCTTCCAGACCGCCTGGGTGCGCACCGACAAGGCCAAGTACCTCGAGCTGACCCACTTCTTCGGCAAGATCTTCCTGATCAACTTCGCCATGGGCGTCGTTACCGGAATCGTGCAGGAGTTCCAGTTCGGAATGAACTGGTCGGACTACTCCCGCTTCGTCGGTGACGTCTTCGGCGCCCCACTCGCCTTCGAGGGCATCACCGCATTCTTCCTGGAGGCCACGTTCATCGGACTGTGGATCTTTGGCTGGGACAAGCTGCCCCGCGGCCTGCACCTCGCCACCATCTGGCTGACCACGGCCGGTTCGATCGCCTCGGCCTACTTCATCCTCGCGGCGAACGCGTTCATGCAGAACCCGATCGCGTTCCGCATCAACGAGGAGCGCGGCCGGGCCGAGCTCACCAGTATTGGCGAGCTTTTGACCAACCCGATCGCCCTGGCCTCCTTCCCGCACACGATCTTCGCCTGCTTCATGGTCTCGTCAGGCCTCGTCATCTCGGTGGCCGCCTGGCACCTGCTGCGCAAGCAGCACGAGGAATCCATGCGTCCCGCACTCAAGTTGGGCATGTGGATGATGGTTGTCTCCGGTGCGGTCACCACCTTCTTCGGCGACTCGCTGAGCCTCGCCATGACGGCCGCCCAGCCCATGAAGATGGCCGCCGCCGAGGCGATGTACAAGACGTCGACGGGCGCCGACGCATCCTTCTCGATCTTCACCCTCGGTACTCCCGACGGCGTGAGCGAACTGTTCTCGATCCGCATCCCGTACCTGCTGTCGTTCCTGTCGACCCACACCCTCAACGGCACGGTTGAAGGCATCGACAACCTGCAGGCGCAGTATGTGAGCCTGTACGGCCCCGGCGACTACACCCCGACCATCTGGATCACCTACTGGGCCTTCCGCTGGATGATCGGTCTCGGCATCGCCCATATCCTGGTTGCTGTCGTCGGCCTCTGGCTCACCCGCGGCGGGCGCAGCCCGCAGGCCACCTGGGTCTGGAAGATCGCCATTTGGAGCTTCCCCTTCTCGCTGCTCGCCATGAGCGTCGGCTGGATCTTCACCGAGATGGGGCGGCAGCCCTGGCTCGTGTTCGGGCTCCTGCGCACCCAGGACGGCGTATCACCCAACGTCAGCGGCCTCGAGATCCTGATCTCGCTGATCGCCTTCACGCTGATCTACGGTGCCCTCGCGGTCGTCGAATTCAAACTGATCCTGCAGGCCGTGCGGAAGGGACCTGCCCCGCCGGCGGAACCCGACCCGGTTTCCGGCAAGGTCAAGCCACAGGTCACGGTCTACTAGGAGCGCATGATGGATCTCAACATTCTCTGGTTCTGGATCATCGCCGCGCTCTTCATCGGCTACTTCGTGCTCGACGGCTTCGACTTCGGCGTCGGCATGTCGCTGCCCTTCCTGGGCACGGACGATCTCGACCGCCGGGTCATCATCAACACCATCGGGCCGGTCTGGGACCTCAACGAAACCTGGCTGATCGTGGCCGGCGCAGCACTCTTCGCCGCCTTCCCGGAGTGGTACGCCACCCTGTTCAGCGGGTTCTACCTGGCCCTGCTGGTGATCCTTCTCGCCCTCATCCTGCGCGGGGTGTCATTCGAGTACCGGCACCAACGCCCGGAAGCAACCTGGAAGAAACGCTTCGACCTCATGATCGTGATCGGGTCTGCCGTTCCCGCCCTGCTCTGGGGCGTCGCCTTCTCCAACATCGTGCGGGGCGTGGCACTGGACGCCAACCACAACTACATCGGCTCCTTCTTCGACCTGCTCAATCCCTACGCCCTCCTCGGCGGGCTCACCACGCTGCTCCTGTTCTTCACCCACGGCGTGGTCTTCATCTCCCTGAAGACCGAGGGGGACATCCGTCAGCGCGCTCAGAGGCTAGCCGTCAAGGCCGGGGTGGCCACCATCGTGGTGGCCGCCTCGTTCCTGGTCTGGACCACCCTCGCCTTCGGCAGCCTGGCCACCGGTGCCTTCGCCGCCCTCGCCGCGGTTGCCCTGATCGGGGCGTTCCTGGCGAACCTGCGGGGCGCCGAAGGCTGGGCCTTCACGCTGATGGCCGCGACGATCGCCCTCGCGGTGCTGACGCTCTTCGCGTCCCTGTTCCCCGACGTGATGCCGGCGAGCAACGATGCAGCCAACAGCCTGACCATCGAGAACGCCTCCTCGACGCCGTACACACTGCAGGTGATGAGCTGGACCGCCCTGTTCGCCATGCCCGTCATCTTCTTGTACCAGGGCTGGACCTACTGGGTTCTGCGCAAGCGGGTCAGCCGCACGACCGTCTCGGCCCACGTAGAGTCCGCCGTACACTAAACGGAATGCGCCCCTTCGATCCTCGGCTCCTCCGCTACGCGTCCGCCGCCCGGTGGTTCCTGTCGGTGGGTGCCCTGCTCGGACTGGCGCAGACTGTCACGGTGATCGCGTTCTCCTGGCTGCTGAGCCAGAGCATCACCCTCGCGTTGACGGGGGCCTCTCAGGATTCGCTGGCCTTCACCACGGCCGCCCTTGCGGGCGTGATCGTGGTGCGGGCCGCGCTGGTGTGGCTCCTCGAGGTGGCCGCCACCCGCGGAGCAGCCCAAGTCAAGAGCCAGCTGCGCCGCCAGGTTCTCGACCGCGTCGCCGAGCGCGGCCCGGATTGGCTCAGCGGCCGGGCCAGTGTGGGCGTCTCCACCCTGGCCACCCAGGGGCTGGACGCGCTGGACAACTACTTCGCCCGCTACCTGCCCCAGCTCTTGCTGGCGGCGATCAGCACACCCCTGCTGATCTTGGTGATGCTCTGGCAGGACCTGCCCAGCGGCATCACAGTCATCGCAGTGCTGCCATTCATCCCCGTCTTCATGGTGCTGATCGGCCAGGCCACCCAGTCCGTGCAGCGGCAGCAGTGGGAGTCCCTGCAGCGGCTGTCGACGGGGTTCCTCGACCTCGTCGGCGGGCTCGGCACGCTCAAAATCTACGGTCGGGAGCGACGCCAGTTCGCCCGGGTGCGCACCATCACCGAGGACTACCGCGGCCGCACCATGAAGGTGCTGCGGGTCTCCTTCCTCAGCGGGTTCGTGCTCGAACTGGCGGCCAGCCTGTCGGTGGCCCTTGTTGCCGTCTCCATCGGGCTGCGCCTGGTTGACGGAAGCCTCGCACTCGGCGTCGGCCTGTTCGTGCTGCTGCTGGCCCCGGAGGCTTTTCTCCCCGTGCGGCAGGTCGGCGCCCAGTTCCACGCCGCGGCCGACGGTCTGGCGGCGGCCGAGGAGGTCTTCGCCATTCTCGACGACGATGCCGGGCCCCGGGCCGCGGCGACCCCGGCTGCCTCGACTGCCCCGTCTGGCGCGCGCACCGGAGCAGGCCCCGCGGATACCGGCATGCTCCGGTTCGAGCACGTCACGATCCGGCGGGGCACGAATGCCCCCGTGCGCGATTTCAACGCCGTGTTCCGACCCGGCGAACTCACCGTGGTCGTGGGTCCGAGCGGCGCCGGAAAGTCCACGCTGGTGGCCGCCCTGCAGGGATTCGTCCCCTTCGACGGGCGGATCCTGCTGAACGGTGCGGAGCAGACCCCGGGCACACCGCGCCCGTGGCTGGCGTGGGCCGGGCAACGGCCGGGACTGTTCCAGGGAACGATCGCCGACAATCTCGCGCTCGGTGACGCGTCCGTAGATCGGGACACCGTGGCCCGGTCGCTGGAGTGCGCCGGAGCGGGCGATCTGGAGCCGGCCACCATGCTCGGCATCGCCGGCGAGGGACTCTCCGGCGGACAGGCCCAGCGGGTCGCAGCGGCCCGCGCCATCTACCGCGCCGAGAGCCACGACTGCGCCGTGGTCGTTCTCGACGAGCCCAGTTCCGCGCTGGACGAGGCGGCGGAGGCTTCCCTCGTCGCCGGCCTGCGCCGGCTCACGACCGAGGGGCGGATCGTGATCGTGGTCAGCCACCGGCCTGCCCTGCGGGACGCCGCCGACCAGATCGTTGCCCTGAACGAGGTGGCCCATGTCTGATTCCCGACCCAGCGCGAGCGGGAGCGCGAGCAGAATCGCCGGCCCCCGGCCGACCGGCCGGGCCGAGGTGCGCGCCGTGCTGCGCCTGGCCCAGCCGCCTGCCCGCCGGTTCGCCCCCGGCCTGGCCGCGGGCGTGCTGAGCGCGGTCTTCGCGGTGGCCCTCCTGGCGTCGTCGGCGTGGCTGATCACCCGAGCCGCCGAGCAACCGCCGGTCATGTTCCTCTCGATGGCGGTCGTCGGGGTGCGTGCGTTCGCCCTCGGCCGGTCTGCGTTCCGCTACCTCGAGCGTCTGGCCAGCCACGACGCCGCATTCCGCCAGCTGGCTGACCTGCGCGTGGGCATCTTCTCCCGGATCCTGCCGCTCTCCCCGGCCGGCCTCGGAGGCACGAGCCGCGGCGACCTGCTCAGTCGCCTCGTGCGCGACGTCGACGACCTGCAGGACTTCCCGCTCCGGGTGGTGCAGCCTCTGGCCACGGCGGGGATCCTCTTGAGCGTGAGCGTGGTCGGGGTCTGGCTGGTTCTCCCCGCCGCCGGTGTCACGCTGGCGCTGACGCTCCTCGTTGCCGGTCTGCTCGCCACCGTCACCTCCAGCGCGCTGTCCGCCCGGTCGGAGCGCCAGCTTGCACCCCTCCGCGGAGCCCTCGCCGGCGAGGTGCTCGAGATGGTGGAGAACCTCGACGTGCTGAGCGCCTTCGGGGCCCTCGATGCCCGCCTGGCCACCCTTGCGGCGGCCGACGACCGGCTGCGCCGGGCCTCCCTGCGCCGGTCGCTGGGCGTGGGCGTGCAGGGAGCCGTGCTGTCACTGTTCGCGGGTCTGGCGACGGTCGCCGCGCTCCGGGTCGGCATTCCGGCCCTCTCCGGGGCGGCTGGCCTCAGCGGACCGGGCTTCGTCGTGGTCGTGCTCGTGCCCATGGCGGTGTTCGAGGTGTTCGGAATGATCCCGCTCGCGCTCGGCGTCTGGCGCCAGGTGCGCTCCAGCGCCGCGCGGGTGGCGACGGCGGTGCCGACCAGCGTCCCCGCGGAGATCCCGGCGGAGTCGGTAACCGAGCCGACGGATGCGCCGGCGGATGCGATGTCCACCACGAGCGTCAGCGCCCACCCGGTGCTCGAACTCACCGACGTGGGTGCCCGCTGGCCCGGTTCCGTTACCCCGGCGGTCACGGGCATCACCCTGCGCCTGGCGCCGGGGGACCGCGTGCACCTGGCAGGGCCGAGCGGCGCCGGCAAGACCACCCTGGCCCAGACCCTGGTGCGCTTCCTCGACTACACGGGCTCGTACCGGCTCGACGGCGTCGAGGCGCGCACGCTGGCCCCGGCCGAGGTGCGCCGTCGGGTGGGACTGTGCGAACAGCGTCCCTGGCTCTTCGACGACAGCATCCGTCAGAACCTGCTCTTCGCCCGCACGACGGCCACCGACGACGACCTCGAGGCCGTGCTCGCCCGGGTCGGACTGGGGGAGTGGGCCGCCCAGCGTGGGGGGCTCGACGCCCGGGTCGGCGAGCGGGGTGCCCTGGTCTCCGGCGGTCAGGCCCAGCGCATCGCGCTGGCGCGGGCGTTGCTGGCGGATTTCCCGGTGCTCATCGTCGACGAACCCACTGCCAACGTCGATGAGGCGCAGGGCGACGTGCTCGTGCGGGACATCCTGGTCACGGCGGCGGAGGACGGCCGTGCGGTGCTGCTCATCTCACACACGCAGGTGCCGGACGACCTGATCACCGCGAGGGTCGTCGTGCCCGGACCTGTCCGCTGAACCCGACAGCCGAACGAGGGGTCGCCCGACCGAGCGTGCGGTCAGACGACCGGAGGCTCCGGCTGTTCCATGTGTCGCTCCTCGCGGCGGTGCAGCCAGCGTTTGACCAGGAACACGAGCAGCACGAAGACCGCGATCGCGCCGACGAAGAGGTATCCGGCGAAGTGGAGCCGGTCGGAGAGCTCGCGGTAGCCTTCGGCGGCGGCCGAACCGATCGACACGTAGGCCACCGCCCAGATCACGCAGGCCGGCACGGTCCACTTCATGAAGGTGCGATAGGGCATCGGGCTCATCCCCACGGTCAGCGGGATCAGCGAGTGCAGCACGGGCAGGAACCGCGATAGGAACACGGCGATGCCGCCGCGCCGTGCCAGGTAGATCTCGGCCCGGGCCCAGTTGCGTTCCCCGAGCCGGCGCCCGAGGCGGCTCATCCGGATCCACGGCCCGAAGTGGCGGCCGAGCGCGAAGCCGATGCTCTCGCCGATCAGGGCTCCGACGATCACCGCGGCGACGAGCCCCAGGAACTCGGCCGTGTTGCTCACCGCGGTGCTCGCCACGATCACCATGGAATCGCCCGGCACGACCAGGCCGACAAGAACGGATGTCTCCAGCAGCATGCCGAGTCCGGCTAGGAGGGTGCGCAGCACCGGATCCACGCTGGAAACCGTATCCAGGATCCAGCTGAGGATATCGTTCACGACCCACAGCCTAAGCCGTGCACCCGCAGCGGGGCTGGGGACCTGCCCTTGCCCCGCGACTGGGGGATACGCTAGCGTCGCTGCAGGGCCGCTCAAGGACGACCGGCCCACGTTCGATCCAGTCTGAGGGACCCTCATGAAACAGAATCGGAATATTCGTCTCGCCGCCATCGGCACGGCCGTGGCCCTGTCGGTCAGCGTCGGGCTACCCGCCTACGCCGATAACGGAACGGACACCGGCGCGCTGCGCGAAGCCGTTACGGCAGCCGGAATCATCGACCACCTGGAGAAGCTCCAGGAGATCGCGGACGCCAACGGCGGCACGCGTGCGTCCGGCACGCCGGGGTACGAGGCATCCGCCGTCTACGTCGAAGAGCGGCTCAAGGCCGCGGGCTACACGCCGATCCGTCAGGCCTACTCCTATGAGCAGTTCGTGCTGAACGCGGAGTCGTTCGCGCAGTTCACGCCCACCCCCACCACCTACGCCGGCGGCACCGACTTTGCCACGATGAGCTACTCCGGCTCCGGCACGGTCTCGGCGGCGGTACAGGCGGTCGACATCAACCTGGTCGGCGACCGGGCCTCGACCAGCGGCTGTGAAGCCGCGGACTTCGCGGGCTTCACGGCCGGGAACGTCGCCCTGATCCAACGCGGCACCTGCACCTTCCGGGTCAAGGCCGACAATGCGATCGCGGCCGGCGCCGCCGGCGTGATCATCTTCAACCAGGGCAACGCCGATGACCGCCTCGGTATCGTCAACGGCACTCTGGACGCCCCGCAGACCGCCGTTCCGGTCATCGGAACGACCTTCGCGCTCGGCGCGGCTCTGGCCGGGCAGCCTGCCCCGACCGTGCGGCTGGCCGTGGATGCTGAGGTCACCGTCACTGAATCCTTCAACATCCTGGCCGATTCGGCCGGTCGCGCGGATCGCACGGTCGTGGCCGGAGCGCACCTCGACTCCGTCGCCGAGGGCGCGGGAATCAACGACAACGGCAGCGGCAGCGCCGCCATCCTGGAAACCGCCATCCAGCTCGCCGCCTCCGGCAACGCACCCACCAACCGGGTGCGGTTCGCGTTTTGGGGCAGCGAGGAGGATGGACTGGTCGGTTCCGAGTACTACGTGTCGCAGCTGACGAAACGCCAGATCAAGGCGCATGCCGTCAACCTGAACTTCGACATGGTCGCGTCGCCGAACTTTGTGCGCTTCGTCTACGACGGTGACGGCTCGTCCTTCGGCACCACCGGCCCGAACGGGTCGGCGCTGGTCGAGAAGGTCTTCCTGGACTACTTCGCCTCGCAGGGGCTGGCCGTAGAACCCACCGAGTTCGACGGTCGGTCCGACTACTTCGGGTTCATCGAGAACGGCATTCCCGCCGGCGGGCTCTTCACCGGTGCTGAAGACCTGATGACGGAGGCCGAGGCGGTCACCTACGGCGGCGTCGCCGGCGCACCGTACGATGCCTGCTACCACGCCGCGTGCGACGACATCACGAACATCAATGCGGAGGTGCTGGAGCAGATGGCCGATGCCATCGCCCACACGACGATGACGTTCGGCGAGACCACCTCCGCGGTCAACGGCACGACCAGGGGCGGCGGCTCCGGCTCGACGGGGCTCCAGTTCAAGGGCAGCCTCGCTGTGAAGTAGCCACGCTGCAGCATCTGACGGAGAAAGGTGGGGACGCCGCCCGCGGGCGGCGTCCCCACTGCGTCCCCGGTGGGGTCGTTGGTGCGGTCCCGGCACCCAGATGAGTGGGTCCGAACGAATTCGACGGAGATTTTGCACGGATCGGGCGCAGACACACTGGGAAAGCCGTTTTTCCGGAGAATCTCCGTCGAATTCGTTCGAGACACGGCACCGAGTTCGGCAAGCGTGCGGCCGGGGTAGCAGATCGATGCACTCCGGGGAGAATCAGGGCACCTAGGCTGGGGGTGTGACCGGGCCGACTCAGAGCATCCTCCTGCCCGAGTGGTGGGATCCGGTTCGCGTCTTCGACACCCTCTACCGCAACAGCCCGTACGCGTTCTGGTTGGATGCGGGCAACGGCGCCGAAACCGGCCTCAGCTATCTTGGGTCTGCGTCGCGCGGGTCCCGGTTCGTCACCGCCTCGGTGCCGGAGGGGACCGTGACGGTCTCGGTCGCCGGCGATCCGTCCGTGCCGGGCCACCTCTCACCCGGGACGATCTTCGAGTTCCTGCGCGCGGAGCCGCCCGGCTTCCACGACGATGCCACCGACGATACCGGCACCGACGATACCGGCGGCTTTCGGCTGGGCTGGGTGGGCTGGCTCGGATACGAACTCGGCGCCCAGACCCTCGGCACGCCCGTGCACGACTCCCACTACCCGGATGCCGCCCTGCTCGAGGTGCACCAAGTGCTGGTGTTCGATCACGCGGCACGCACGGTCAGGGCGCTCGCTCGCCGCGCTTCCGGCGACGCGACGGATGCCCCGCAGGTGTGGGCCGATGCCGTGCTCAAGGCTCTCGCCGCGTCGGAGCCGCCGCCCGCAGTATCCGCGACCCGGCCGGTCACGTGGCCTGTCGGCCCCGCTGCCGGCCCCGTTGCCGCTGCCGGCGCAGCCCGGTGGCGGCACGACGTGCACCGCTACGCCGAGCTGATCGAGGAATGCCAGGCGTTCATCCGGGCCGGTGACGCCTACCAGCTCTGCCTCACCAACGAGATCCTGGTCGACGTGCGGCCGCATCCGGTCGACGCCTACCTGGCGTTGCGCGCCGGCAGCCCCAGCCACCACGGCGGGCTGCTGCGTTTCGGGGACACTGCCCTGCTCAGCGCCTCCCCGGAACAGTTCCTGACCGTGACCCCGGGCGGCCTGATCACCACGAAGCCGATCAAGGGCACCCGGGCACGCTCCCGGATGGCCGACCGGGACCGCGAGCTCCGCGACGAGCTCGAGGGCAGCGACAAAGAGCGCGCCGAGAACCTGATGATCGTCGACCTGATGCGCAACGACCTCGGCCGGATCGCCGAGCTCGGCAGCGTGCAGGTCACGAACTTGCTCGCCGTGGAGAGTTACGCGCACGTGCACCAGCTGGTCAGCACGGTCGAGGCGCGCCTGGCCGCGGGGCTGACCGGGGTGGATGCCGTTGCGTCCTGCTTCCCCGCCGGGTCCATGACCGGGGCACCCAAGATCAGTGCAATGACCATCCTCGACGCCCTCGAGTGCGGACCGCGCGGGCTCTACGCCGGGGCCTTCGGCTATCTGGGACGAAACGGCGCGGTCGACCTGGCCATGGTCATCCGCAGCATCGTGCTCAGCCCGGACGGGGCCTCCATCGGCACGGGCGGCGGCATCACGGCGCTGTCCGATCCGCTGGAGGAGATCGAGGAAACCCGGCTGAAAGCGGCGGCGCTCCTGGCCGTCCTCGGCGTTCCTCGATCCGGCGCCGCCACGGGCCAGGGCCAGGTTTAGTAACCTAAGAGCTTGGACGCCGCCTCCGCGCGGCCCTGTGCCTGCTGGCGCAATCCCCACTGCAACGAAGAGAGTCACGTGGCACACGAGTACGACCACACCCGCACCGGCCAGGACAGCGAAGAAAAAGTTTACGATTTCGCCGCCATCCAGGCGAAGTGGCAGCCGATCTGGGAAGAGCTCGACCCCTTCCGCACGAACGATCCCGACGACGTTCGTCCGCGCAAGTACGTGCTCGACATGTTCCCGTATCCCTCCGGCGACCTGCACATGGGCCACGCCGAGGTCTACGCGCTCGGCGACATCGTCGCCCGGTACTGGCGTCAGCAGGGCTTCAACGTGCTACACCCCATCGGCTGGGACTCCTTCGGGCTGCCCGCGGAGAACGCCGCGATCAAGCGCGGCATCGACCCGCGCGGCTGGACCTACGACAACATTGCGCAGCAGAAGAAGAGCATGAAGCTCTACGCGGCATCCTTCGACTGGTCCCGCGAGCTGCACACCAGCGACCCCGAATACTACAAGTGGAACCAGTGGCTGTTCCTGCAGCTGTACAAGAAGGGCCTCGCCTACCGCAAGGACAGCTGGGTGAACTGGGACCCGGTAGACCAAACCGTCCTCGCCAACGAGCAGGTGCTCGCCGACGGCACCTCGGAGCGCAGCGGCGCCGTGGTGGTCAAGAAAAAGCTTACCCAGTGGTACTTCAAGATCACCGACTATGCGGACCGCCTGCTCGACGACCTGAACCAGCTCGAGGGCACCTGGCCGGCGAAGGTGCTGAACATGCAGCGCAACTGGATCGGCCGCTCCATCGGCGCCGACGTGGACTTCGTGATCGAAGGCCGCGAGGAGCGCATCAGCGTCTTCACGACCCGCCCCGACACCCTCTACGGCGCGACCTTCATGGTCGTCGCCCCCGACGCGGACCTCGCCGTCGAGCTGGTCGCGGATGCCTCGCCCACCGTCAAGGAACGGTTCCAGGAATACCTGGTACAGGTTCAGAACAGCACCGAGATCGAGCGTCAGGCCACCGACCGGGAGAAGACCGGCGTGTTCCTCGAGCGCTACGCGGTCAACCCGGCCAACGGCGAACGCCTGCCGATCTGGGCCGCGGACTACGTGCTCGCCGACTACGGCCACGGTGCCGTGATGGCGGTGCCGGCCCACGACCAGCGCGACCTCGACTTCGCCCGCCGTTTCGACCTGCCCGTGGTCGTGGTCGTCGACACGACCGCCGCGGTCACCGGCATGATCCCCGTGATCACGCAGGACATGATCGACGGCACCGAGGAGCTCACCTCCCTCGACCCGGCTCGCACTGGCATCGCTATGACCGGGGAAGGCCGCCTGATCAACTCGGGCGCGCTCAACGGCCTTAGCAAGAACACCGCGATCAAGCGCATGATCGAGCAGTTGGCCGTCGACGGTACCGGCCGCGCCGCCAAGAACTACCGTCTGCGTGACTGGCTCATCTCCCGTCAGCGCTATTGGGGCACGCCGATTCCGATCATCCACGGCCAGGACGGCGCCGAGATCCCCGTGCCGGAAGACCAGCTTCCCGTGTTGCTGCCGCCCACCGACGGCCTCGACCTCAAGCCCAAGGGCACGTCGCCGCTGGGCGGCGCGGCCGACTGGGTCAACGTGCCCAACCCGATCGACGGCACCCCCGCACGCCGCGACGCGGACACCATGGACACCTTCGTCGACAGCTCCTGGTACTTCCTGCGCTTCCTGAACCCCACCGACGACACGAAGGCGTTCGACCCGAAGGAAGCCGAGAAGTGGGCGCCCGTCGACCAGTATGTCGGTGGCGTCGAGCACGCCATCCTGCACCTGCTCTACGCGCGCTTCATGACCAAGGTGCTTTTCGACCTCGGCTATGTCAGCTTCACCGAGCCGTTCACGGCTCTGCTGAACCAGGGCATGGTCATCCTTGACGGGGCCAAGATGTCCAAGAGCAAGGGCAACCTGGTCTACTTCACCGAGGAGGTCGACCAGTTCGGTGTCGACGCGGTACGGCTCACCATGGCTTTCGCCGGACCGCCGGAAGACGATATCGACTGGGCGGATGTCTCGCCGGTCGGCTCCGCCAAGTTTCTGGCCCGCGCCTGGCGCGTCGCCCGCGACGTCACGAGTACGCCCGACATCGATTGGAGGTCCGGCGACGCCGGTCTCCGCCGGGTCACCCACCGCTTCCTGGCCGATGCGCCCGGCCTGGTCGAATCGTTCAAGTTCAACGTGGTCGTCGCCCGACTGATGGAACTCGTCAACGCCACCCGCAAGGTGATCGACACCGGCGTCGGCCCCGCGGATGCCGCGGTACGCGAGGCCGCGGAGGTCACCGCCATGGTGCTCAACCTGTTTGCTCCGTACGCGGCCGAGGACATGTGGCAGCTCCTCGGCCATGAGCCGTGTGTCGCCCTCGTGCAGTGGCGCAAGGCCGACCGAACCCTGCTCGTGGAGGAGTCGGTCACGGCCGTCGTACAGGTCGACGGCAAGGTGCGCGACCGCATCGAGGTGTCCCCGAAGATCGCCGGCGACGAGCTGGAACGCCTCGCACGTACCTCGGCCGAGGTCATCCGCCGGATCGGTGACCGCGAGATCAAGAACGTGATCGTGCGCGCGCCGAAACTCGTCAGCATCGTCACCCGCGGCCAGTAGCACCGCCTGCCTCGCCTCCCCAGGGCGGCACCTCGCGGCGCCGCCCACAGGGTGCGGCCGTCCGCTGGGGGACCGGCACCCGTCGGCCTAGCCTGCCGGGATGGAGCCTGACCCGGTAATCAAGGCACTCGACCGCCTGGCCCCGAGCGCGCAGGGGCGCGCCCCGGCGCGCGTGCGCATCGGAGTGGGCGCAGCCGTCGTGCTGTTGATATTGGCGTTGGCCACCGCGGTAATCGTGTCCGCGCTCGGTCAGCAGGCCGGGCACCAGGTGGTGTCCCCGGCGCAGCCGACCGCGGGTTCGGGTTCCGGTGGAGCCGACAGCGGCCCGGCCCCGAGTTCCTCGGGGGCAGCCTCGGCATCCGGTGCCCTCATCTTCGTTCATGTGCTCGGCGCCGTGCGGCGTCCCGGACTCTTCGAACTCTCCACCGGCGCCCGGGTGATGGATGCCGTGGCCGCCGCCGGCGGGCTGACCGAGACCGCCGATCCGGCCGGCACCAATCTCGCTCGCAAGCTCAGCGACGGCGAGCAGCTCTACCTGCCCCAGCTCGGCGAAGTCCCCGCGGGACCGCCGCCGGGCAGCGGTGCATCCCTCGGCGGCGCATCCGACCCAGGTGGCGGCGGCCCGGCGGTCCTGGTCAACCTCAATACGGCCAGCCTGGCCCACCTCGACACCCTGCCGCGCATCGGCCCGGCCATGGCCCAGCGCATTCTGGATTTCCGCGACGCCAACGGGCCGTTCGCGGCCGTCGAGGACCTGCGCAATGTCACCGGTATCGGTGAGAAGACGTTCGAGGGGCTCAGAGCCCTGATCACCGTGTGAGAGTGGCCGTGAACGGAGGGTGCCTGAAGTCCTGACGCATCGATGCGGCGAGCGTATCCGGTGCTTGACGGAGGGTGCTCGGATCGAGCCGGTGACCGCACCTGGCCTGCACTCGATGGCGTGCACGGTCTTCTCCGACCCATGACGGCTAGGAACTGACCGACTGGCGGCAATGGGCGCTGTCGGCGGCCTGCTCGCGGGCTGAAGCGTGTCGTTTTTGACGAGCCGCTCCGTCGCCGCGGACCGGTGGCGAGGTCACCGGGCACGCCTCCACACCCCCGGTCCCGCGTCAACCGGGCACAGATTCCGGTAGCCACCGGGGGGAGCCGCGGGCGCACCTAGCCTCCCGGTATGGATTTTACGCGCGACATCGTAGCTCGCCGCCCGGATCACGGCATGACCGGGCTCGACCTGCGCCTGGTTTTCCCCGCGGCGACCGCCTGGCTGGCGGCCTGGTTGCTCATCGCCTTCCCCGGGTGGGCACCCGGCGCTCAGGCCGCGTTGTGGGCCACCGCCCTGGGCGTGGGTCTGGTTGTGGCGCGTCGGCTGGTCCGCGCCCGGGGGGCGCCGGCCTGGGGTGTCGGCCTGGTCTGTTGCGCTGCGGCCGCGCTGATGGCATCCGCGGTCACGGTCGCTGCGCCCGGGCGGCTGCCGGAAACCGTGCGGGAGAGCGCCGCCCGGCAGGAGTCAGTGACCGTGCTCCTCACGGTGGCGTCGATCCCGGTGCAGACCCAGTCGTTCGGTGCTCCCGCACTCTTCGGCCCGGCTGGCTCTGACTCCGGAGCGTCCGCCCGGGTGCGCTTCCGCGGCACCCTGACCGGGATCGAGCAGGGCGAGGTCGCCCGAAAGGGTGCTGGGCGGGGTCTGTCGGTTCCGGTGGTCGTGTTTGCGGAGACTGCGAGCGGACAGGCGACCGCGCTTCAGATCGGCAGTGGCGTGCGGCTGGACGCCACCCTCCGGCTCACGGCGGCCGGGGACGCGGCATCCGCCCTGGTGTTTGGGCGTGGTCCGCCCGAGCTCCTCGTGACACCGCCCTGGTGGCTCGGCTGGGCCGGGGAACTGCGCACCCTGTTCACGGCCGCCGCGGGCGATCTGCCCGGCGACGGCGGTGACCTGCTGCCCGGCCTGGCCATTGGTGACACGAGCTCGGTCGAGGCAGACCTCGACGCGGCCATGAAGACGAGTTCGCTCAGCCACCTCACGGCCGTGTCTGGAGCGAACTGCGCCGTGGTGATCGCGGGCGTCATGCTGCTGACCGGGTTTCTGGGACTGCGCCGCGGCATCCGGATCGCGATCTCGCTCCTCACCCTGCTCGGGTTCGTGGTGCTCGTGACGCCCGAACCCAGTGTGCTGCGTGCCGCTCTGATGGCGACGATCCTGCTGCTCGGGATTGCCTCCGGTCGGCCGGGCCGAGGTGTGCCGTTGCTCGCACTCGTCGTGATCCTATTGCTGGCGGCCGACCCATGGCTGGCCCGCAGTTACGGGTTCGCCCTGTCGGTTCTGGCCACGGCCGGCCTACTCGTGCTGGCCGGGCCGCTGACCCGAATGCTGCATCGGTGGCTGCCCACCTGGCTCGCCGCCGTGATCGCCATCCCGCTGGCCGCGCAGCTGGCCTGTCAGCCGGTGCTCGTGCTGCTCACTCCCACCCTCCCGCTCTACGGGGTGCCCGCGAATCTGCTGGCCGGTCCGGCAGCCCCGGCCGCCACCGTCATCGGTCTGATCGCGTGCCTGCTCTTGCCCTGGCTGCCCGGTGTCGCCGGGGGAGTGCTCTACCTGGCCTGGCTGCCGGCCGCCTGGATCGCGGCGATCGCCCGAACATCCGCAGAGCTGCCCGGCAGCCGCCTACCCTGGCTGGGCGGCCCGCTCGGTGTTCTCGTGACCGTTCTACTGACGGTGGCCGCGGTGGCGCTGGTGATGCGGGGCCGGGGGCAGGTTCGGGCGCGCTGGCCGATCGCGGCGATCGCGGTGCTGGTTCTCGCCGCCGGAAGCTACGCGGGCAGCCTGATCGGGGCAGGCGTCGGCCGGGCCGTGGCCTTCCCCGCGGACTGGCAGATCGCGGCCTGCGACATCGGGCAGGGTGATGCGGTCGTCGTGCGCGACCGCGACCGGTACGCGCTCGTCGACGTGGGGCCCGACCCGGCCCTGCTCGCCGACTGCCTCGACACGCTGGGGATCGACCGAATCGACATCCTCGTGCTGACCCACTACGACCTGGACCACATCGGCGGGGTCGCCGCCGTGATCGGCCGCGTCGACACGGCGCTGGTCGGCATCCCGGAGAACGCCGACGATGAGCGACTGCACGATGCCCTCGCCGCGGGCGGTGCCGAACTGCGGGGCGCCGCCCGCGGCGACACGGGCACCCTCGGGGAGCTGCGCTGGGAGATCCTCTGGCCGGTGCGGGGCTCAGCGGTGATGCAGACCGGAAACGAGGGGAGCGTGACGATCGGATTCGACGGTCGCGGCATCCGTTCCCTGTTCCTCGGGGATCTCGGCGAGGAATCCCAGGACGCGCTCCGGCGCAGCTCCAGCCCGGGCGAGGTGGATGTCGTCAAGGTCGCCCACCACGGGTCGGGAGATCAAAGCCCGGAGCTCTATGCCGATCTCCGGGCAACGGTGGGGCTGATCTCGGTAGGCAGGGAGAACGGCTACGGCCATCCCACCGACACGGTCCTGGACATTCTTGCGGCCGCGGGCACACTGGCCCTCCGCACCGACCAGCAGGGACTGCTGGTGATCGCTCCGGGGCCAGGTGGTGGTGCGCTGACGGTCTGGAGCGAGACCGTGGCGGACACCGACCCCGGATAGTCTTAATGGATTCCGCACAGCCTCAATCGAAGGAACCCCGAGTGGCCGCACGCACAGCTTCATCCGGCAGGACCGCGCCCCGCGCTGTGCCGAAGTCGGCCGCCATCCCGCAGCTGGCCTGGCACCAGGTGCGGCCGGCGCCGATCATCCTGGTCTCCGGAACCGAAGTGTTCCTGGCCGAACGCGCGATCCGCCAGCTGCGGGACTTCCTCAAACTCGAAGACCCCAGCCTGGAGATCAGCGACGTGCAGGCCGACAGCTATGCGCCCGGCGAACTGCTCACCATGGCCAGCCCGTCCCTCTTCGGCGAACCGCGGCTGATCCGCGTCAGCTCCGTCGAGAAGTGCAGCGACACGTTCCTCGCGGAGGCCCTGGACTACCTGCAGAACCCGGCCGAGGACACCTACGTCGTGCTCCGGCACGGCGGCGGCGTGCGCGGCAAGAAGCTGCTCGACACCATCCGTTCGGGCGTCGGCGGCGCCATCGAGGTCGTCTGCACCGAGCTGAAGAAAGACTCCGACCGGCACGACTTCGCCTCGGCGGAATTCAAGACGGCCGGCAAGCGGGTCACTTCCAGCGCGCTGCGGTCCCTGGTCGCAGCGTTCTCCGGCGATCTGGCCGAACTCTCCGCGGCCTGCCAGCAGCTCATCGCCGATGTCGGCACCGAAGTGACCGAGACGACCGTGGACCGCTACTACGGCGGTAGGGTCGAGGCCAACGCGTTCAAGGTAGCCGATGCCGCCATCGCCGGGCATCAGGGGGAGGCGCTCGTCATCCTGCGCCACGCCCTGTCCTCCGGCGCCGACCCGGTCCCGGTGGTGGCCGCGTTCGCCATGAAGATCCGCACCATGGCGAAGCTCTGCGGGGTGCGCGGCGGCTCGGCCCAGCTTGCCTCCCAGTTCGGCCTCGCCCCCTGGCAGGTCGAGCGGGCCCAACGCGACCTGCGCAGCTGGTCCGACGAGGGTCTCGCCCGCTGCGTCGTGGCGCTGGCCGAAACGGATGCCGCAGTGAAGGGTGCCGAGCGCGACCCCGTCTTCGCTCTCGAGCGGCTCATCGGTGTGATCGCCCGCCGCGGTGAGAGCTGACCAGACCCGGCTTTCGCGCGCCTCCTTACCCTCGACGGTGAGCTCCGCGCCAGGGAGGGGTCGCTCACCGTGGTGCGCGCCAGCTGATGCCCGAACTGAGAGGTGTGGGCCTGGGCGGACTCGGCGCGCACGACACGATCAGCTTGGCGAGCGGCAGATAGACGACGGCTGCCAGGACCGCCGTTAGGGCGATGTTGCGGCGCCTGACCGGGCCCGGCCGTGATGAATTTCAGGTGACCGGTCCCCGACGGTTCGAGCCTCTGCCCGGACACACGAAAGCCCCCACCGAGATGGCAGGGGCTGTTGTGTACGCCGGTCAAGGCCGGTGAACGATCCTGATCCCGGTCAGGCGCAGACTAGACGAGGGCGTTGACCGACTTGGCGATCGCGGACTTCTTGTTCGCGGCCTGGTTCTGGTGGATGACGCCCTTGCTGACGGCCTTGTCGAGCTTTTTCGAAGCAACGGCGAGGCTGGCAACAGCCTTGTCCTTGTCGCCCGAGGCGATCGCCAGGCGCGTCGCGCGGACAGCGCGCTTGAACTCGCTCTTGACCGACTTGTTGCGCTCCTGGGCCTTTTTGTTGGTGCCGATACGCTTGATCTGCGACTTGATGTTTGCCACGTTTATACGCTTTCGTTAGATTCTTTTTCGGATGGGCCGCTTGGCGGTAGAGGGCGCCGTACGACAATAATCGTGTGGGGTGGGACCCAACACGCAAGCCAACAGGCAACGATACCAGTTATTCGTTCAGGTCGACAATCGGCCCGGGCCGGTCGATCGCAACCTCCGTGAGGATGCCGCTCAGCACCGCGGCGAAGCGTTCCGGTTGGGCCAGGCTGACGAGGTGCGACGCCCGGGAGACGATCACGAGGCGCCCGTCCTGGCAGGCGGCGAGGAAGCGGCGCTCATGCAGCCGGAACTGATCCAGAGAACCGTTGACCAGCCACACCGGGCCGGGATAGCGAGCCAGGCTGTCCAGCGGGCGGAGGCTGCCGGTGGCGCCGAGCCCGGCATCCATCACCGTCAGCGGCACACCGCCGGCGAGCGTGTCGGCGGCCCCTCCCGATGGAAGGAGCACGCGCACGAGTGTGGTGTGGAGCCACAGTCCCTGGTCTGGCAGTCGGCGGATCAGCCGGGCCAGGCCCCGGTAGGCGTCCAGCAGCCAGCCGGCCGGAAGCGCGCAGCTTCCCGCGGCGACCAGCCCGGCCACCTTCTGCGGGTGGCGCGCGGCGTACTCGATGGCGTAGTAGCCGCCGAGGGAGAGGCCGACCAGCAGCACCCGGCCGCCCAGAGCAGCGACGCCCTCGTCGATGGCGGCCAGGGCGCCCGCCACGGTGAACGTTTCGTCCATGCGGGCGCCGTGCCCCGGCAGATCGATCGCGAGTGCCGGATGCCCGGCCTCGCCCAGTATGGACAGCTGTCGTCGCCACATGGTGCCCGACGTGCGGATCCCGTGCACGAAAAGAACCGGGACGGCGGGTGTCATTCATTCCTCCTGGTGAGCAGCCGCACTAGAGGGTGACGGCGATACCGATGATAGACACCAGGGAGTAGCCGCACCAGATCAGCAGTGACAGCACCCGGTTCGCGGCAATCACTTCTGGCTCTTCCGTGGGTGAGCGCTCGGCCGGGCGCTGCGTCTGTGGCCAACTCAGGACATCCGTCGCACGGGTGGCCGGGCCACCGCGGACCAGTGCGGAACCGGTGCGGATGTCCGGCCTCGCCCGGTCGGATCTCCTGAGTTGGCCACACTACCCGCCGAAGAGCCACGGCACACCGCCGCCTCTCCAGCAGCGCCTCTGCGGGTCGGGCATCCACTACGCGCCCCGCCCCCGAGCCCGAACGAATTCGACGGAGATTTTGGCCGAAACGCTCCCCAACTGGTCGAAAAAGCTCGCTTTCGGGAGAATCTCCGTCGAATTGGTTCACGGCAGTGGTTCACGGCAGTGGTTCACGGCAGTGGTTCGCTGCGAGCCGCCGGGCGCGGCCGTTCCCGCGCGCAAGCCTGGAACGATGCGCGGCAACGGCGAAACCGGGACCCAGCCACCTATGGGAGAATTGCCAGACCATGTCACCGAGACCCCTCACGGCGCTTGAACCGGCCGCCACCCTGCCCGAGTTCATCCGCAATTTCTGCATCATCGCCCACATCGACCACGGCAAGTCCACGTTGGCCGACCGGATGCTGCAGATCACCGGCGTCGTCGACGACCGTTCGATGCGCGCCCAATATCTTGACCGGATGGACATCGAGCGCGAGCGCGGCATCACCATCAAAAGCCAGGCCGTGCGTATGCCGTGGGAACTCGACGGGCAGACCTACGCCCTGAACATGATCGACACCCCCGGCCACGTGGACTTCACCTACGAGGTGTCTCGCAGCCTGGCCGCGTGCGAGGGAGCAATCCTCCTCGTCGACGCCGCCCAGGGGATCGAGGCGCAGACCCTCGCCAACCTCTACCTGGCGCTGGAGAACGACCTCACCATCATCCCGGTGCTGAACAAGATCGACCTGCCGGCTGCCGACCCCGACAAGTACGCGAAGGAGCTCGCCAGCCTGATCGGTGGCAGTCCCGACGACGTGCTCCGGGTCTCCGGCAAGACCGGCGTCGGCGTCGCCGAACTCCTCGACCGCGCCACCCGCCTCATCCCGGCCCCGGTCGGCGACCCGGCCGCCCCGGCCCGCGCGATGATCTTCGACTCGGTCTACGACAGCTACCGTGGCGTCGTCACCTATGTGCGCATGATCGACGGCAAGCTGGGCCCGCGCGAGAAGATCCAGATGATGTCGACCCGTGCCACGCACGAGATCCTCGAGATCGGCGTCACCTCGCCTGAGCCCACCACCAGCAAGGGCCTCGGCGTCGGCGAGGTCGGCTACCTGATCACGGGCGTGAAGGATGTGCGCCAGTCGAAGGTCGGCGACACGGTGACCACCGCGCTCCGCCCCGCCACCGTCGCCCTGCCGGGCTACACCGAGCCGAAGCCCATGGTCTTCTCGGGCCTCTACCCGATCGACGGCAGCGACTACCCGGCCCTCCGCGAGGCCCTCGACAAGCTCAAGCTCTCCGACGCGTCCCTCGTGTACGAGCCCGAGACATCCGTCGCCCTCGGTTTCGGTTTCCGCTGTGGTTTCCTCGGGCTGCTGCACCTGGAAATCATCACCGAGCGGCTCGACCGGGAGTTCGGCCTCGACCTGATCACCACGGCGCCCAGCGTGATCTACGAGGTCACCACCGACGACAAGAAGTCCGTCACGGTCACCAACCCGAGCGAGTTCCCGAACGGGAAGATCGCCAAGGTCGAGGAGCCGATCGTGAAGGCGGCCATCCTCGCACCCAAGGACTACGTCGGCGTGATCATGGAACTCTGCCAGAGCCGCCGCGGCACCCTGCTCGGCATGGACTACCTCGGCGAGGACCGGGTCGAGATCCGCTACACGATGCCGCTCGGTGAGATCGTGTTCGACTTCTTCGACAATCTCAAGAGCCGCACCGCCGGCTACGGCTCGCTCGACTACGAACCCATCGGCTCTCAGGAGGCCGACCTGGTCAAGGTCGACATCCTGCTGCAGGGCGAACAGGTCGACGCGTTCAGCGCGATTGTGCACCGCGACAAGGCCTACGACTACGGCGTGCTGATGACGGGAAGGCTGCGCAAGCTCATCCCGCGCCAGCAGTTCGACGTGCCCATCCAGGCCGCGATCGGCGCCCGCATCATCGCCCGCGAGTCAATCAGTGCCATCCGCAAGGATGTTCTCGCCAAGTGCTACGGCGGTGACATCTCCCGCAAGCGCAAGCTGCTGGAGAAGCAGAAGGAGGGCAAGAAGCGCATGAAGATGGTCGGCCGGGTCGAGGTTCCCCAGGAGGCGTTCATCGCCGCCCTGTCCGGTGACGAGCCCCCGAAGAAGAAGTAGACGGATGCGCCGCGCCACCTTCACCGATACCGCCGTCACCTACGCGTCCATCGGCGGCACCCTCGCCCCGGACCTGCTCCGGTTCCCACCCAAGGGCTACCGGCCCCTCGAGCGCACCGTGCGCCTCGGCAGCGGTGAGGAGCGCTTCCAGCTGGCCTCGAAGTCGCTGATGACCTGGGGCGTGCAGCGGGGGAGCGGAATGACCGTCACCGACCTGCTGGACGGCACCGGCCAGCAGTACACGGGACTCGTCTTCGACGCCGACGGCCAGGCCGCCCGCGACCAGAAGCCCGAGCCGGACGAGGCCGTCTTCGCCGAGGACGGCACGCCCTACATCGTCAACGGCATGTCCGCGCACCTCACGACCAAGTTAGGCCCCTTCACCATCGACGCCCCCGTGCGCGTGGTCTACGTGATCGACGAACCCGACCGCCTCGGCTTCGCGTACGGCACCATGGCCGGGCACCCGGCCAGCGGCGAGGAATCGTTCATCGTCGACAGACGCGAGGACGACTCGGTCTGGCTGACCATCCGCGCCTTCTCCCGCCCCGGCACCTGGTTCTACCGGCTGGGCTGGCCGTTCGTGCGGCGGCAACAGGCCAAAATCACCGCACGGTACCTACGCGCGCTGCATCCGATCGGCGCGGTCTAACCGCATGGGCAGTGCCCTTCCCCTCGGCGACCCCGCACCCAGCGACGGACTGCTGCCGGCCTCGGCCGCCGTGGGAGCTGCCCAGCGCGATTTCGGCGTCTACCTGCACGTGCCGTTCTGCCGGGTCCGCTGCGGCTACTGCGACTTCAACACCTATACCGCCACCGAGTTGCGCGGCGCAAGCCAGCATGACTATGCCGGCCAGGCGATCACCGAGGTCCAGTCGGCCGGCCGGATCCTGACTCAGTCGGGCGTGCCCGCCCGCCAGGCGGCGACCGTCTTCTTCGGCGGCGGCACCCCCACCCTGCTCCCGGCCGACGACCTGGTGCGGATGCTGGAGGCCGTGCGCTCCACCTGGGGGATCGCACCCGGCGCCGAGGTGACCACCGAGGCGAACCCCGACTCCGTCGACGCCGCCTACCTCGGCCGCCTCGCCGAGTCCGGCTTCACCCGGGTATCCTTCGGCATGCAGTCCGCGGTACCGAGCGTGCTGGCCACCCTCGAGCGCACCCACGACCCCGAGCGGGTGCCGCTTAAGGTGCAGTGGGCGCGCGAGGCCGGCCTCGACGTGTCCCTCGACCTGATCTACGGCACACCGGGGGAGACCCTCGTCGATTGGCGCACCAGCCTCGAGCACGCCATCCGGCAGGCTCCCACCCACGTCAGCGCCTACTCGCTTATCGTCGAGGAGGGCACCAAGCTGGCCCGCCAGATCAAGCGCGGCGAACTGGCCCCTGTCGATGACGACGTTCAGGCCGAGTTCTATGAGCTGGCCGACGACCTACTGTCCTCGGCAGGCTACGGCTGGTATGAGGTCAGCAACTGGGCGACGGATGACGCGCACCGCTCGCGCCACAACCTCGCCTACTGGCGCAGCCAGGACTGGTGGGGTGTGGGGCCCGGAGCCCACAGCCACATCGGTGGGGTGCGCTGGTGGAACGTCAAGCATCCGTCGGCCTACGGCGATCGGATTCGCGCCGGCGACTCACCGGCCGCCGGGCGGGAGACCCTCGATGCGGCCACTCAGGAGGTGGAGCGGGTGCTCTTGCTCACCCGAATCCGCGAGGGTATCCCCATCGACTCGCTCAGCCCGCTCAGGCGCCACGAGGTGGCGGGACTCATCGCCGACGAACTCATCGACGCGAAAGCAGCCCTCTTCGGCTCGATCGAACTGACCCTCAGAGGACGCCTCCTGGCGGATGCCGTCGTGCGCCGCCTGCTTGCCGACTGAACTCAGTTCACGAACTTGATCGACAGCGGATACGTGTAGTACTCGCCCCGGTTTGCGGCCAAAGCGGCCAAGATGCCGAACACGACCATCAGAACGGAGGCAGCCAGGAGAACGAGGTAGCCGACGAGGATGATCGTCAGGACGCCGCCGACCGCGTAGGCGATCAGGAGCGTGAGCTGGAAGTTCAGTGCGGTCGCGGTGTGCGCCCGGATGAACGGGCCGCGGTCCTTGAGCACGATGTAGCCGATCAGGGCCGGCACGAAATAGAACAGAATGCCGCCGACGTGCACGAGGGTGGCCCACAGTTTTTCGTCGGCCGGGTTCATCGGGGTGGGAGCCTGGTTCGGGTTGGCGGGCGGCGGTGGGGTGGAATTGGTCATTGGTGCTCCTTCTGAAGAAAAACCGAGTGCGCCGGGCTACTTGATCAGGCGCAGGGCGAACGGGTACCGGTAGTGGTTGCCGTCCTTCGCCTGGAGGTAGCCGAGCACCGAGAAGACAACACCGAGGATGTACAGCACCCAGGCGAGACCGCCGATGACGCCGCCGATGCCGAATGTGAGGAAGCCGATGACCGTCGCAAAAAAGTTGATCGCGAAGTAGCCGATCAGAAGCGTGATCTGAAAGTTGAGCGCTTCCTTCGCCTCGACGCTGGTCAGAGGTCCGCGGTCCTTGAAGAGCAGCCACAGCACCAGGGACGGCACGAACATGAGGATCCCGCCCAGATGTGCGAGGGACGCCCATTGGCGGTCATCCGCCTCCGTCAGGGGTGCCGACGGTCCCGGGGCGGCAGGCTGGTAGGGCGGTTGCGGCGGCCGTTGGCCCTGGTACGGATCATCGGGTCCGGGACCAGTGAAATTACTCATGATCATGCCTTTCAGTGCACCGGGGAAGAGGTGCTACATGCCTAAGTTACTGCGCCCCAACATTGGGGAGCAATGGGTAAGCCCAGCCGGTCGCGGTATGATTGGCAGTCACATACCGCGAGTGCCAATCGATGCTGCACTCGCGACGCTGGGAGGAGGCGAGCGCCATGGTGTCCGATCGCAGTCTCGAAGTCCTGCGTGTGATCGTTCAGGACTATGTAGCCTCCCGCGAACCCGTCGGTTCCAAATCTATCGTCGACCGGCATTCCTTCGGGGTCTCGGCGGCCACGATCCGCAACGACATGGCCCTGCTCGAAGAGGAAGAGTTGATCGCGGCTCCGCACACCTCGTCGGGCCGCATCCCCACCGATAAGGGCTACCGTCTGTTCGTCGACCACCTCGCCGATCTGCGCCCGCTCTCGGCGGCGCAGCGCCAAGCCATCGAGACGTTCCTCGGTCAGTCGGCCGACCTCGACGAGGTGCTGGCCCGCAGCGTGCGGCTGCTCTCGCAGCTCACCCATCAGGTCGCCCTGGTGCAGTATCCGTCGCTGTCCCGCGCGAAGGTGCGCCACATCGAACTGGTGCCCCTGTCCGAGACTCGCCTCCTGTCGGTTCTGATCACGGATGCCGGACGGGTCGAGCAACGCGTCGTCGACCTGCCCCGGCCTCTGGCTGAACCCGTTCTGATCGAACTGCGCACCCGGTTGAATTCTGCCCTGGTCGGGCTCGGCATGAGCGAGGCCGCCAGCACCCTTACCGGCAGCTCTCTCACCGCCGGCTCCGGCCTCGGCCCGATTGAGCAGCAGGAGGCGGTGGATCTGATCACCGGCACCCTGCGGGACCAGGTCGGCGCGAACAGGCAGGACCGGCTCGTGATGGCCGGCGCCGCCAACCTCGTGCGCACCGAGGAAGACTTCACCGGCAGCATTTTCCCGGTGCTCGAGGCCATCGAGGAACAGGTCGTGCTTCTGCGGCTGTTCGGCGAGATGGCCTCTGACCAGCACGGCGTGTCCGTCAGTATCGGCCGGGAGAATGCTTCGTTCGGTCTGGCCGAGACATCCGTGCTCACCAGCGGCTACTCCTCGCAGGGCGGCAACCTGGCGCGCCTCGGCGTGCTCGGCCCCACTCGGATGGATTACTCGAACAACATGGCGGCCGTCCGTGCGGTCGCCCGCTACCTTTCACGCCTTCTCGGCGAGAATTGACCAGTTCCCCTCGGCCCAGAAGCCGGCGGAACACCACATTTCAGAACAGACCTAGGAGAGCCAGCTTTGGCTGACCATTACGAAGTACTCGGCGTTGCCCGCGACGCCTCGACCGACGAGATCAAGAAGGCCTACCGCAGGCTGGCCCGGCAGCTGCACCCCGACGTGAACCCGGGCGCGGATGCATCCGAGCGCTTCAAATCCGTCACGCACGCCTACGACGTGCTCAGCGACGTCAAGCAACGCGACAACTACGACCGTGGCGGCAACGGCCGCTCGGGCGGCGGCGGAGGCGCCGGTTTCGACGGCAACTTCGGCAACTTCGGCGACATTTTCGAGACCTTCTTCGGCGGCGGGGGATCCAGCCGCGGGCCTCGGTCGCGCCGAGAGCGCGGCCAGGACGCCCTGATCCGGGTCGACCTCGACCTCGATGAGATCATCTTCGGCACGCACCGGGAGCTCGAGGTCGACACGGCCATCATGTGCGCGACCTGCAGCGGCACGTGCTGCCAGCCGGGCACCGCGCCCGTCACCTGCGACATCTGCCACGGCACCGGCACCATCCAGCGCGCCGTGCGGTCGCTGCTCGGCAATGTCATGACGAGCAGCCCCTGCGGTTCCTGCCGCGGCTACGGAACGATCATCGCCACTCCCTGCGTCACCTGCCAGGGCCAGGGCCGCGTGCGAGCGCGTCGCACGGTCCCCGTCGACATCCCGGCGGGGGTCGACACGGGCCTGCGCCTGCAGATGCCTGGCAGCGGCGAGGCAGGTCCGGCCGGCGGTCCCAACGGCGACCTCTACCTTGAGATGAAGGTGCGCCACCACGACGTGTTCAGCCGTGACGGCGACGACCTGCTCTGCACCCTCGAGGTGCCGATGACGGATGCCATCCTCGGCAGGTCCGCGACCGTCAAGGCGCTCGACGGCGACATCGAGGTCGAGCTCAGGCCGGGCACGCAGAGCGCCGAGATCATCACGGTCAAGGACCGCGGCGTCACCCGCCTGCGCGGGAACGGACGCGGCGACCTGAAGGTCGGCGTGCACGTGGTCACGCCGACCCGTCTCGACCACAAGGAGCGGGAGCTGATCGAGGCCTTTGCGGCCCGCCACAAGGCGCCGGCTCCTGCCCTCAGCGCCTTCCAGCAGGGACTTTTCGCCAAGCTGCGCGATCGGTTTCGCGGCTAGGCGTCGATGGCACACTTCTTCATCGATGAGGCGCTCCACGCCGCCGATTGCGTGCCGGGGGCGGTCGTCGGCATCGGCGGCGCCGAGGCCCGGCACGCGGTCACCGTCAGCCGGGTGCGCCCGGGCGAGCGCCTGCGGATCGGGAATGGGGCCGGGCTCATGCTCGCCGCCACCGTCGTTGACGCAGATGCGAGGCTGCTGACCCTGCGCGTCGAGACGGTGACCGTGACCGCGCTGCTGACGCCGCGCATCCGTCTGGTCCAGGCTCTCGCCAAGGGAGACCGGGACGAACTGGCTGTGCAGGCGGCCACGGAGCTCGGCATCGACGGGGTGATCCCGTGGGCCGCATCCCGCTCCGTGACGCGCTGGGAGGGAGCCAAAATCAAGAAGGGCCGGGATCGCTGGTCCAGCATCGTGCGCGAGGCCTCGAAACAGTCGATTCGCGCGTGGCTGCCCACGGTCGGGGAACCGGCGAGCACCAAAATGCTGGCCGAGCTGGCCGGCACTACCCGGATGCTGCTGCTGGAGCCCACCGCGAGCGAACGGCTGACCTCGCAGGCGGCGCCGACCGACGACCGGGATATCCTGCTCGTCGTCGGACCCGAGGGCGGCATCTCCCCGGCCGAGCTGACCCTGCTCGAGCAGGCAGGCGCCACCCGGGTGCGCCTGGGCGACAATGTGCTGCGCACCTCCACCGCCGGCCCGGCCGCCCTCTCCATCCTGAACGTGACGCTCGGCCGCTGGTAGCGCGTGAGCTTAAGATAGAGATATGTCTTCCACCGGCCAAGAACCGTCCATCTTCACTCGCATCGCCGCGCGCGAGGTCCCGGCGACCATCGTCGCCGAAACCGAACGGATCATCGCCTTCACCGACATCGCCCCGCAGGCGCCCGTGCATGTCGTCATCACGCCGAAAACATCCGAGTACAGCAACGTGGTCGAGCTCGCGGCCGGAGACCCCGGGCTGCTGACCGAACTCATCGAGGTGGCGCATGCTGTGGCGGCCCGGCTGTCCAACGGCCAGTTCCGGCTCGTGTTCAACACCGGCGCCAGCGTCGGGCAGACCGTTTTCCACGTCCACGCTCACCTGCTCGCCCCGCAGGCCGCCGGCGGAACCCTCGGGGAGGGAACGCTTGGTTTCCGGTGAGCCCGGGCCGGGCCAGGCCGAGGTGCACATCACGGTCGACGGCATTGCCATGGTGCGCCTGCTCGGCACCGACGACCGTCTGCTCGCCGCCGTCGAGAAGGAAAACCCCGGCGTCAGCGTGCACGTGCGCGGCAACGAGGTCACCCTCATCGGTGAGACCGAGCACGTCGAGGCGGCGCGTCGCCTGATCGAGGAGCTCCTGCTCATGGTGCGCGGCGGGCGTTACCTCGCCGAGTCCGAGGTGAGCACCTCCTCACGGATGCTCGACAAGGACAGCTCCACGAGCCCTTCCGAACGTCTGGGCCCGGCCATCCTCAGCTCCCGCGGCAAGAGCATCCGCCCCAAGACCATCGGGCAGAAGGAATACGTGGACGCCATCGACACCGACACCATCGTGTTCGGGATCGGGCCGGCCGGAACCGGCAAGACCTACCTCGCAATGGCCAAGGCTGTGCAGGCGCTGCAGCGCAAGGAGGTCGAACGGATCATCCTCACCCGCCCGGCCGTCGAGGCCGGGGAACGACTCGGCTTCCTGCCGGGCAGCCTCACCGAGAAGATCGACCCGTACCTGCGCCCCCTGTACGACGCCCTGAACGAGATGATGGACCCGGAACTCGTGCCCAAACTGCTCGCAGCCGGAACCATCGAGGTGGCCCCGCTCGCCTATATGCGCGGACGCACGCTCAACTCCTCCTTTGTCGTGCTCGATGAGGCGCAGAACACCACTGCCGAACAGATGAAGATGTTCCTCACCCGGTTGGGGTTCGGCTCGAAAATGGTCGTGACCGGGGACATCACCCAGATTGACCTTCCGGCGGGCTCGAGCGGGCTGCGCTTGGTGAGCCGGGTGCTCGACGGGGTCGACGACATCCGTTTCGTGCGTCTGACCAGTGCCGACGTCGTGCGGCACTCCCTGGTCGGCCGGATCGTCGACGCCTGGACCGCATACGACGCGCAGAAGCAGGCCGAGCGCTACGAAAGCGATCAGGCGCGGGAATTCGCAGGTCGCGGACCCGGCCGCCCCAACACTCCCCGCGACCGCCTTCCGAAACGGAGATCCTCTTGAGCATCGAACTCAACAACGAATCGACTATCCCGGTCGATGAGGCCGCCATCCTGCGTCTGGCCGCCTACGCTCTGGACTCCATGCACGTGCACTCTGACGCCGAACTGGCGATCGTCCTCGTCGACGAGGGTGCGATGGAGCAGCTGCACGTGCAATGGATGGATGAGCCGGGCCCCACCGACGTGCTCAGCTTCCCGATGGACGAATTGCGCCCGGGCACCGAAGACGCCGAGACCCCGCCGGGGCTGCTCGGCGACATCGTGCTCTGCCCGCAGGTGGCCCAGGGCCAGGCCGAGACAGCCGGGCACAGCGCCCTCGAGGAACTCCTGCTGCTCACCACGCACGGCGTGCTGCACCTGCTCGGATTCGACCACGTGGAACCCGCCGAGGAGAAGGAAATGTTCGGCATCCAGCGAGACATCCTGATCGGCTTCGCCCTGCAGGAACGCCTCCGCGACCGATGATCGGGTGGTTTCTCACGGCGGCCATCCTGTTGGTCGCCTTCGGCGGCCTGATGGCCGCGGTGGACTCCGCCGTCACGAGCCAATCCCGGGCCGACATTCTTGACCTGGCCGAGAAGTCCCGTGCCAAGCGCTCCCTGACGGCGATCGCCGCCGACACCGGGGCGCACCTGAACACGATCAGTTTTGTACGGATCATCGCCGAGACCACGGCGGCCGTGCTGGTGACCCTCGTCTTCGCGACCACGATCGAGGAGCTGTGGCTGGCACTGCTACTGTCCTCCCTGCTGATGACCGCGGTCTCCTTCGTGCTCGTCGGCGCCAGCCCGCGCAGCGTGGGCCGAGCCCACCCCGTGGAGTTGCTCTCCGCGACCGCCCCGTTGGTGCACTTCCTCCGGGTGCTCCTCGGCCCCATCGCCAACGCGCTTGTCGCCCTCGGCAACCGGGTCACCCCCGGGCGCACCCGGCTGGCCACGTTCACGTCGGAGGTCCAGCTGCTTAGCATGGTCGACGAGGCCACCGAGCTCGACGTCCTCGAGGAGGACGACCGGGAACTGATCCACTCGATCTTCGAGTTCAACGAGACCGTCGTGCGCGAGGTGATGATTCCGCGCACCGACATGGTCACCATCGAAGCGGACTCATCGATCGGCGCGGCGATGGGCCTGTTCCTGAGTAAGGGCTTCTCCCGGGTGCCGGTCATCGACGGCGAAGTGGATGACGTCACGGGCATCCTGTACCTGCGCGATGTGGCCCGGCTCGTCTACGAGCGGCCGCCGAACGCGGAGAGCCTCACGGTGCGGGAGCTCGAGCGACCGGCCGTCTTCGTGCCCGAGTCGAAGAAAGCCGACGCGCTGCTCCGCCAGATGCAGCTCGAGTCAAACCACCTCGCGATGGTGGTCGACGAGTATGGTGGCATCGCCGGACTGGTCACCCTTGAAAACCTGATCGAGGAACTCGTGGGAGACATTTCCGACGAGTACGACCGCGACGTTGTGGAGGTCGAGGGACTCGGCGACGGTCGCTTCCGGGTGAGCGCGCGGCTTCCGGTCGACGAGCTCGGTGAACTGTTCGACCTGGAACTGGACGACGACGAGGTTGATTCGGTGGGTGGCCTGCTGGCCAAGGCCCTCGGGCGCTTGCCGGTGGCGGGTTCGGTCGCCAGGGCGAGCGGGTTGGTCCTCACCGCCGAACGCACCGAAGGCCGCCGCAAACGAATCAGCACCGTGCTGGTTGAACGAGACCAAGCGCTGATAGACGCGCAGAACGCATTCCTCGGAGTGTCGGACGATGAGAGAGTGGATGGTCATGACTGAAGTAGAAGGATTCCGAGCGGGGTTCGTGTCGTTCGTGGGACGCCCCAACGTGGGCAAATCCACGCTGACGAACGCGCTGGTCGGGGAGAAGGTCGCGATCACGTCGTCGAAGCCGCAGACCACCCGGCGCGCCATCCGCGGCATCGTGCACCAGAAGAACGGTCAGCTGATTCTGGTCGACACCCCGGGTATCCACAAGCCGCGCACCCTGCTGGGCGAACGACTGAACAGCCTCGTGCAGTCGACGCTGTCCGGCGTGGACGTGGTGGGCCTCTGCATTCCGGCCAACGAGCCGATCGGCCCGGGCGACCGGTTCATCAACGAGCAGCTGGACAACTTTCCGCGGGCCCGCAAGGTGGCCATCGTGACCAAGATCGACATGTCCTCCAAAACCAGTGTCGCCAACCAGCTCCTCGCCGTGTCACAGCTGCGTGACTGGGAGGCGATCGTGCCGATCTCGGCGACCAGCCGCATCCAGCTCGATATCCTCAGCGCGGAGCTGCTGCGCCTGCTGCCCTTGTCGGATGCCCCGCTCTACCCGGCCGACGCGGTCACCGACGAGAGCCTCGAGTCGCGCATCTCGGAGTACATCCGGGAGGCGGCGCTCGAGGGCGTCACCGACGAGCTGCCGCACTCGATCGCCGTGACCATTGACGACATCATCGAACGCGACGACCAGGAACTGGTCGAGATCTACGCGAACCTGTTCGTCGAGCGCGACAGCCAGAAGGGCATCATCATCGGCAAATCCGGCAGCCGGTTGAAGGATGTTGGTGTGCGCGCCCGCAAACAGATCGAACCGCTGGTGGGAAAGCGGGTCTTCCTCTCGCTCCGGGTCAAGGTCGCCAAGGAGTGGCAGCGCGACCCGAAACAGCTGGGCCGCCTCGGTTTCTAGCCGGCACTCCGCCTGCACCCCGAACCGCCAGCACCCCGAACGAATTCGACGGAGATTTTGCCTGTATCGGCCCCGGACAGCCGGAAAACCGGCCATTTCCCGAAATTCTCCGTCGAATTCGTTCAACGCCGGATGCGATCGGGTGGCGTGACCCGATCCGCTGCCGAGGGTGCTGCCGAGGGTGGTAGCCTGCACTTATGTTTTTCGGTGAGCTGCTTCTTCGCTGCCGCGTCGAGTCCTAATCTGAGGCCTCCCTCGTCGCGGAGTTCGTCGTTGGCTACCCACCATTCGCGAGGAGATCCCAGATCATGAAAAACAATCAGACCGCATCCCAGATGCCGATTCACAAGTACCGCCCGTATCAGGAGCAGTTCACGATCGAGCTGCCCGACCGTACCTGGCCGGACAAGCACATCACCGCGGCCCCGCGCTGGTGCGCCGTCGACCTGCGGGATGGCAACCAGGCGCTGATCGATCCGATGAGTCCCGAGCGCAAGCGCATCATGTTCGACATGCTCGTTCGGATGGGCTACAAGGAGATCGAGGTCGGCTTCCCGTCGGCCAGCCAGACCGACTTCGACTTCGTGCGCAGCCTGATCGACGGAAATGCCATTCCAGACGACGTGACCATCCAGGTGCTCACCCAGGCGCGTGAGCACCTGATCCGGCGCACCTACGAGTCGATCGCGGGCGCCAGGCAGGCCATCGTCCACCTCTACAACTCCACCAGCGTGCTGCAGCGCAAGGTCGTGTTCCGCGAAGACAAGCAGGGCATCATCGACATCGCGTTGGCCGGCGCGCGTCTCTGCCGCGCCGCCGAGGCATCCGTCCCCGGCACCACGGTCTACTACGAGTACTCCCCGGAGAGCTACACCGGTACCGAGCTGGGATTCGCCGTCGACGTCTGCAACCAGGTGCTGGAGGTCCTCGAGCCCACGCCGGAGCGCAAGGTCATCATCAACCTGCCCGCGACCGTCGAGATGGCCACACCCAACGTCTACGCCGACTCCATCGAGTGGATGTCCCGCCACCTCGCCCACCGCGAGAACGTGCTCATCTCCCTGCACCCGCACAACGACCGCGGCACAGCCATCGCGGCCGCGGAACTGGGCTACCTGGCCGGGGCCGACCGCATCGAAGGCTGTCTGTTCGGCAACGGGGAGCGCACGGGCAACGTCGACCTGGTGGCGTTGGGCGTCAACCTGTTCACCCAGGGCATCGACCCGCAGATCGACTTCAGCAACATCGACGAGGTCAAGCGCACCGCGGAGTACTGCAACCAGCTGCCTGTGCCCGAGCGCAGCCCCTGGGCCGGCGACCTGGTCTTCACCGCGTTCAGCGGCTCGCACCAGGACGCCATCAAGAAGGGCTTCGAGGCCATGGCAGTGGATGCCGCCACGCAGGACTGCGGCGTCGACGACCTGCTCTGGGCGGTCCCGTACCTGCCGATCGACCCGAAGGACCTTGGACGCAGCTACGAAGCCGTGATCCGGGTCAACTCCCAGTCCGGCAAGGGCGGCGTGGCCTACCTGCTCAAGACCGACCACGCCCTGGACCTGCCGCGCAAGCTGCAGATCGAATTCTCCGGCGTCGTGCAGTCCAAGACCGACCAGGAGGGCGGCGAGGTCACCAGTGAGCAGATCTGGGAGATCTTCAACGACGAGTACCTGCCGGCCAGCCACACCACGCCCGACGCGAAGTGGGGTCGGTTCGAGCTGCACGCCACGCGCACCTCGAGCGACCTCTCCGGTTCGGTCGAACTGTCCGTTGACCTGCGCGACGACACGATCGTGTCCAGCGCGGTCGGCGCGGGCAACGGCCCGATCGCGGCGTTCCTCGGCGTGATGGCCGAACGCGGCATCGCCATCACCCTCTACGACTTCGTCGAGCACGCCATGTCGGCCGGCGGCGACGCCCTCGCCGCGGCCTACGTCGAACTCGACGTCAACGGCACGCGGTTCTGGGGCGTCGGCATCGACGCGGACATCTCGACCGCCTCGCTCAAGTCGGTGGTGTCGGCGGTCAACCGCGGCATCCGCGCCGAGGCTGGCGAGCGGTCTCTGGCGGACGCGACCGCCTGACCCCGGGTAGCCTCAGCCGGCACGTGAACTCAGTCGGCGCGTGAGCAGAAAATCGCCAGCCCGGCCGAGTGCCTTCCCCGGGGGAGGCGCTCGGCCGGAGCGATGGTTCTCGGCTGCGTGCTGTCAGTCCGGCTCTAGACCCGCGCCGTGTCCTTCGTCTTCGCCCGGTGCGTCGGAGTGACGTGAGTCGGGTCGGCAGTCGCCCTGGCCGGTCGTGCCTTGGGCGCAGGGGTCAGCACCATCGTGCAGTCGTCGATCGCGCCGGCGAGCAGGTCGTAGAGCTGGCCGTCCGGGTCGGGAACGCACGCTTCCGCGATGCCCTGCACGGACACCCGGATGATGGTCTCCGCCGTGCGGTCCGTGAACTTGCTCCGAGACCAGGACCCCATCGAGGCGATGAATTCTCGCGCCCACCGTTCGGTCGCCGGTGCCGCGTCAAACGAATTGCGGATGCGCAGGGCGACGTCGTCGGGAATGGTGCCGTTGGCCTCGGTCAGGTACCGTTCGCAGTTGAGGATCCCCACGGCGAGGGCCCGTTGGTGGTCTGCACTCGTGACCGGGAGGGCGGATGTGGCCGCCCGCAGAGCGATCAGCAGGCGCACCCGTGCGTTGTCCCCGCGCAAACCGATCACCGACGGGATCAGCGGGACCAGCCGGGCCCGGGCGGTGTCCGACGTGCAGTCGTTCACCATCCGAGCGACGGAGGCGAGTAACGGATGAGTGCAGGCAGGGTGGTCACTCCAGGCCACTCCGGCGAGATAGGAGGCGAACTCCATGAAACAGGCGCCGGAACGCGGGTTTCTGTGCTTGCCTCGGGACAGGACCGGCATCAAATCCGGCATCGAATCGGGCACGTTGCCCTTCATCATGTTCATGAGGTTCCTCCAAACGACGTGAGATCTTCTTACCAGTCTGACCCGGGACGCAATGAAAGGCGAGAGCGGAATCCGTCGTTTGTGGACCAGTTTCGGGCCCAGTCGGGGCCTCAGGCCCCGCGGTTCCTGCGCCGCCGGAAGGCGACGATATTGTCGCGCCGCCACCGGGGCCAACTGCCGATCGCGCGCTGCTGCGGCAGGCTCCAGCCGTACCGCGCGGCGAGGATCCGGATGAGCGTCGTCACCACGACGCAGGCGATCCCGGCGATGGTGACGGGCACCTGCAGCATGAAGAGCACCACGAGCAGGCCGCTGCCGACCCCGGCCGCGACGGCGTAGAACGAGCCGACGTGCATCACGGCGATCGGCACGTTCAGCATCATGTCCCGCAGGGCCGACCCACCCACCGCCGTGACGACCCCGACGAACAGGGCCGGGACCTCCGGCAGGCCGACGGCGAGTGCCTTGCTCGTGCCGAGGGCGCCGAACAGCCCGATGGTCACGGCGTCGAGGGCGATGATGAACGGGCCGAGCCGGTTGAACAGGCTCTGCAGCAGCATGCCGAGCAGAGCCGCCCCCGCGCACACCGGCAGGTACCAGTTACTCTGCAGCGCGGCCGGCACGCCGCCCAGCAGGATATCGCGGAGCAAACCGCCGCCGAGCCCCACGGTGACGCCGATCAGCGCGATGCCGAGCAGGTCGAAGCGGCGGTCGGTGAAGCGGCCGGCGAACATGGCGCCCTGCACGGCTCCGATGGCCACGGCCGTGAGGTCGAGCCAGAGCGGGATGAAGAATGAGGTGGAGGGCACCCCTAATGAAACCACTGAAACGGTGGGTATCGGCGCGCTTGACGACCCCGCGCTCCCGCCAGGTGGGAGAATTCAAGGGTGCCTGTCTACCGTGATGATGTCGTCGTGCTGCGCACCCAGAAACTGGGCGAAGCCGACCGCATCGTCACCATGCTCACGCGCCAGCACGGGAAGGTGCGCGCGGTCGCCAAGGGTGTGCGCCGCACCGCGTCGAAATTCGGGGCCCGGCTCGAACCGTTCATGGTCGCCGACGTGCAGCTTTGGGAGGGGCGGAGCCTCGACGTCATCACGCAGGCGGAGTCCATCGCTTCTTACGGAGCCCTGATCACGGCCGACTACCCGAGCTACACGGCGGCCAGCGCCATGGTCGAAACCGCCGACAAACTCACCGAGGCGGAGGGTTCGCTGCAGCAATACCTGCTGCTCGTGGGTGCCCTCCGGTCGCTCTCCCGCCGTGAGCACGGCGCCGGCCTCACCCTCGACTCCTATCTGCTCCGAGCACTGTCGATGGCCGGCTGGGCACCCAGTTTCCAGGACTGCGCACGGTGCGGAGCCCGGGGAGCCCACTCCGCGATGGTTGTGCAGGCTGGCGGGATCGTCTGCGACGATTGCGCAGCCCCTGGTTCGCCGAGGCTCGATCCGGCCACCATCACCCTGCTCGGCTCCCTCCTGACCGGCGACTGGGAGCACACCAAATCCACCCCGCCCCAGACCAGAGCCCAGGCCACCGGGGTTGTCGCCGCCTACACGCAGTGGCACCTCGGACGCGGCCTTCGATCGTTGGAACACGTGAGTCGATGACCCCTGCGCCCTTCCTCAATCCCTTCGGCCAGAAGCCCCTGACCCACAAGGATGCGGTGCCGTTCAAACCCTTGGACTGGACGGGCCTGTACCCGCCCGCCCTGCCGAAGCAGGCCGTTCCCGAGCACGTGGCGGTTGTGATGGACGGCAACGGCCGGTGGGCGAACGCGCGCGGGCTGCCTCGGGTGGAAGGCCACAAGGCGGGGGAGGCCGCGCTTCTCGACGTCGTCGCCGGGGCCATCCAGATCGGCGTCAAACACCTGAGCGTCTACGCGTTCTCCACCGAGAACTGGAAGCGGTCACCCGACGAGGTTCGCTTCCTGATGGGATTCAACCGGGACGTTCTGCACCGCCGGCGCGATCAGCTCAACGAATGGGGGGTGCGCGTGCGGTGGGCCGGACGCAAGCCCCGGCTGTGGGCATCCGTCATCAAGGAACTGCAGTTCGCCGAACGGCTGACCACCGGAAACGACGTGCTCACCCTCACCATGTGCGTGAACTATGGCGGGCGCACCGAGATCGCGGATGCCGTGCGCGCCTTGGCTGAGGACGTGGCCGCAGGCAGGTTGAAGCCCGCCGGGATCACCGAGAAGTCGATCCAGCGGTACCTGTACACCGCGGACCTCCCCGACGTGGACTTGTTCGTGCGCAGTTCGGGGGAGCAGCGCACCAGCAACTTTCTGCTCTGGCAGAGCGCCTACGCGGAGATGGTGTTTTTGGACACCCTCTGGCCGGACTTCGGCCGTGGGGACCTGTGGCGGGCGATCGAGCTCTACGCGGCCCGTAACCGCCGCTACGGCGGCGCCGTGGACGCGCCGACCGTCTAGGCCGGGAATACAACGTGGGGCTCCATCGGTTGACCTCACAGTGAGTGAAGCCATCAAAGTAGACATCTGGTCCGACGTTCAGTGCCCCTGGTGCTACATCGGAAAGCGCAAGTTCGAGGCCGGGGCGGCCCTGTTCGACGGGAACGTCGAGGTTGAATATCACAGCTTTGAACTCGCCCCGGATACCCCGGTCGACTTCGATGGCAGCCCCGTCGACTACCTCAGTCAGCGTAAGGGCCTGCCGGTCGCCGAGGTCGAGCAGATGCTCGAGCGCGTCACCGGCATTGCCGAGAGCGTCGGGCTGCACTACGACTACGACTCCGTGCATCAGACCAACACTGTCATCTCGCACGAGCTGCTGCACTACGCGAAGGCGCACGGCCGCCAGCTCGACATGAAAGAACGACTGCTCAAGGCCTACTTCGTCGACGGCCGCCACGTCGGCCGGATCGCCGACCTCGCAGACCTCGCCGCCGAAATCGGCCTGGACCGTGACGACGTCATCCGCGCCCTGACCGCCCACGACTTCCTCTCGGATGTCAAGGCCGACGTCGCTCAGGCCAACGCCTACGGCATCCAGGGGGTGCCCTTCTTTGTCATCGACGGCAAATACGGGATCTCCGGCGCCCAGGACCCCGACACCTTCGCCCAGGCCCTCCGCCAGGCGCACACCGAAAAATCCGAGGACAAGAACAAATGAGCGACGCACCCGACACCACCACCCCGGTCGCCCCCGCCGAGGCCGCGTCCGTTCCCACGATCGAACTTCTCGGCCAAGCCGCGGCCGGCGGATGCTGCGGCGGCGGCTCCTGCGGCGTCTAGCCGGGTCGTCAGGTAGGCGTCCCGGCGTGGGGGAGAATTGAACGGATGACTTCCGTAACCCAGACCAGCCCGGCGAACCTCACGATCGGCCCGCTCACGCTCGACGTGCCCGTCGTTCTCGCGCCCATGGCAGGGATTACCAACACGGCGTTCCGTCGTCTGTGCCGTGAATACGGCGCAGGCCTCTATGTCAGCGAGATGATAACCTCCCGTGCGCTGGTCGAACGCACGCCGGAGTCGATGCGACTGATCAACCATCACGAGAGCGAAAAGACCCGCTCAATCCAGCTGTACGGCGTGGACCCGAAGACCGTTGCCGAGGCGGTCACCCTGCTTGTGGCCGAGGACCGGGCCGACCACATCGACCTCAACTTCGGCTGCCCGGTTCCCAAGGTCACCCGCAAGGGCGGCGGCGCCGCCCTGCCCTGGAAGCTCGGGCTCTTCCGTCAGATCGTCGAGGGTGCCGTCACCGCGGCCGGTGACGTGCCGGTTACCGTCAAGATGCGCAAGGGCATCGACTCCGACCATCTGACCTATCTGGAGGCCGGCAAGGCGGCGGAGGGCGCCGGTGTCGCGGCCATCGCCCTGCATGCCCGCACGGCCGCCGAGTACTACTCCGGCCAGGCCGATTGGTCCGCCATCGCGACCCTCAAGAAAACCGTCACGAGCGTGCCCGTGCTCGGCAACGGCGACATCTGGTCCGCCGAGGACGCCCTGCGCATGGTCGCGGAGACCGGCTGTGACGGCGTCGTCGTCGGGCGCGGCTGCCTGGGCCGCCCCTGGCTGTTTGGTGACCTCGCCGCGGCCTTCCGCGGCGGCGAGTCCGGCGCGGCGGCTGCCAGGATCCAGCCCAACCTGGGCCAGGTCGCCGACGCCTTCCGCCGCCACGCGGTGCTCTTGACCGAGTTCTTCGAGAGCGAGGAGCGAGCCTGCCGGGACATCCGCAAGCATGTGGCCTGGTATTTCAAGGGCTACCCGGTCGGCGGCGACCTGCGGGCGAGCCTGGCCTCGGTCGTCTCGCTCGCGCAGCTCGACGATCTGCTGGGCACCCTCGACGGCGATCAGGACTACCCCGGCGAGGGCGCTGAGGGGCCCCGGGGTCGGGCCGGCAGCCCGAAGAAAACCTCACTTCCTGAACACTGGCTCGACTCCCAGGAGCTGGTGTCGGCGGAGCGCGCCAATCTGACCGAAGGTGAAGGGGACACAAGCGGTGGCTAATGAGACCGGATACAGCAGGCACGACGAGGAACGCTGGCTGCCTGAGGAGCACGGCTCCAGGCGCAGCGATTTCGCTCGCGACCGGGCCCGGCTTTTGCACTCGAGCGCTCTGCGCCGGTTGGCCGCGAAGACCCAGGTGTTGAGCCCGGCCGCCGGTCTCGATTTCGCGCGCAACCGACTCACCCATTCTCTCGAGGTCGCCCAGGTCGGGCGCGAACTCGCTCTGCGGCTGGGCCTCGACCCGGACATCGTCGACACCGCCTGCCTGGCGCACGACATCGGCCATCCGCCCTTCGGCCACAACGGCGAGAAGGCCCTCAACACCTGGTCTGCAGACATCGGCGGCTTCGAGGGCAACGCGCAGACGCTCCGCCTGCTCACCCGACTCGAACCCAAGGTCTTCGGCCGCCACGGCCGCAGCTATGGGCTCAATCTCACCCGGGCGAGCCTCGACGCGAGCTGCAAATACCCCTGGCCGGCCGACTCGTCGGTTGCCGATCCGAGCGGCCGCGCCAAGTACGGCTTCTACCCGGACGACAGGGAGGCCTTCGAGTGGATGCGCACCGGCGCCGCGGAGCGCCGGCGCTGCATCGAGGCGCAGGTGATGGACCTCTCCGACGACATCGCGTATTCCGTGCACGACTTCGAGGACGCCGTCTTCAACGGCTACATCGACGTCGGCCAGCTCGGCAGCCGGACCAACCACGAGTCGCTTCTGGCCACGATGACCGAGTGGACCGGCGATGGTCTCTCCGAGGAGGACCTGGCCGACGCCTTCGACCGGCTGGACTCGCTCAACGCCTGGCTTGAGACCTGGTCGGGCAGCCGCCGCGAGCAAGGCCTGCTGAAGAACCTGACCAGCCAGCTGATCGGCCGCTTCAGCGGTGCCGCCGTGCGCGCCACCCGCGACGCCAACCCGGGGGGCGACCTGATTCGGTTCGGCGCCCACGTGGTCGTGCCGCGGGAGGTCGAGGCGGAGATCGCCGTGCTCAAGGGCATCGTGGCGACCTTCGTGATGACGCGACAGACCCGCAAGCCCATCTACGTGGAGCAGAGGCAGGTGCTCACCCTGCTGGCGCGCACGCTGCACGCGACGGGGGACGAACACCTCGACGCGGGATACCGGGAGGACTGGCACGCAGCCGCCGACGCCGCAGCCCGCAAACGCGTCGTCGTCGACCAGGTCGCCAGCCTTACCGACCAGTCCGCGCTGGCCTGGTACGAACGCCTGGTAAAGCACTGACCCGCGCGAACAACAGCACGGACAGCACGGGCAGCACCGCACAGAACGACGACACCACACCGAACACCGACACGGGCAGGACTAACATTCAACTATGGCAGGCCTGATTCGACAAAACGACATCGAAGAGGTCAAGGCCCGAACCAACATCGCCGACATCGTCGGCGACTACGTGAGTCTCAAGTCCGCCGGCGTGGGATCGATGAAGGGACTGTGCCCCTTTCACGACGAGCGCAGCCCAAGCTTCCACGTGCGCCCACAGGTCGGTTTCTACCACTGCTTCGGTTGCGGCGAGAGCGGCGACGTCTACTCCTTTCTGCAGAAGATGGACCACGTCAGTTTCAGTGAGGCCGTCGAACGGCTCGCCGGCCGGGTCGGTATCGAGTTGCACTACGAGGGCGGCGCCGGCGAGGCTCCCGACCACACCAATCGGGCCCGCCTGTACGCCGCCAACCAGGCCGCGGCCGACTTCTTCGTGGAACGCCTCGGCAGCCCCGGCGCCCTGGTCGGGCGTACTTTCCTCGGTGAACGCGGCTTCGACTCCCTCGCGGCCGCCCGGTTTGGGGTCGGCTTCGCCCCGAAAAGCTGGGACGAGCTCACCAACCACCTGCGCGCCAGGGGGTTCTCCACCGAGGAACTCACGCTGTCCGGTCTCGTTTCCAGCGGCGACCGCGGCGTGTACGACCGGTTCCGCGGCCGCCTGGTCTGGCCGATCCGGGACATCACCGGGCAGACCATCGGCTTCGGGGCGCGTCGGCTCCTCGAAGACGACAAGGGACCCAAATATCTGAATACCCCCGAAACGCCGATCTACCACAAGTCCCAGGTGCTCTACGGGCTTGACCTCGCCAAACGCGACATCTCCCGAGGCCACCAGGTCGTCGTCGTGGAGGGCTACACCGACGTCATGGCCTGCCACCTTGCCGGGGTGACGACCGCGGTCGCCACCTGCGGCACATCCTTCGGGGTCGACCACATCAAGGTGCTGCGTCGCGTGCTCGGCGACGACAGCGGGGTCGGCGAGGTCGTGTTCACGTTCGATCCGGATGCCGCCGGCCAGAAGGCCGCCGTGCGCGCATTCAGCGAGGAGCAGCGTTTCTCCGCCCAGACGTACGTGGCCGTCGCGCCCGAGGGACTGGACCCCTGCGACCTGCGACTGCAGCGCGGCGATGACGCCGTGCGCCGGCTGATCGACTCGAAAAAGCCCATGTTCGAATTCATGATCCGGCAGTTGCTCGGCCAATACAACCTCGACACGGTGGAGGGTCGCGTCGCCGCGCTTCGCGCCGCGGCGCCGATCGTCGGCGACATCCGTGACCCGACCCTGCGACCCGGTTACACGCACGAGCTGGCGCGCATGCTCGGCATGGAGCTCGGCGAGGTCGGCAAGGCCGTCTCCGCCGCCCTGTCGCGCTCCCGGAGCACCGGTACGGCCACTCCGGGAGCTCGGTCGGGGGAGAACGAGCCGGCGCCCCGGGAGCAGCCGTTCTCCATGATCGACCTGGCGACCGACCCCGTCACCCGGCTGGAACGCGACGGCCTGATGGCCATGCTGCAGCGCCCTACCGTCGTCGGGGTGGATCTGATCCAGCGCGCCGCGGCGACGAACTTCGTGAACACCTCCCTGGCGGTGGTGCGCGACGCCATCGCGGCCACCGCGCCCCACCACGACGCCGTCGACTGGCTCGACCGCATCGTCGCCGAGGTTCCGGCCACGCTGGAAAACCTGGTCAAGGAGTTGGCGATGGCTTCCCTGCCCGAACGGTCCGAACGCGAAATCGGCCGCTACGTGCGCGACATCACCGTGGCCCTGATCGACCGGGACCTGCTTCGCCAGAAGGCCGAACTCCTCGGTCGGCTCCAGCGCGCGGATGCGACCAATCGCGACGTCTATGTGGCACTCCAGCGGGAGCTGGTGCGAGTCGAGTCCGAGCGCCGCAACCTCCGGGAGGAGTAGACCGGGCTCGTCTCGCCCGGCTCCTCCTTGGTTGCAGCTCGATAAAGATGCATCGTATTGCGCTGGGACACCGCGCATTCTGTGCTACTTCTTTTCCTACAGCAATGCTGGCCGCGCACGATTCCTGCGCCCGGCATCGGTTTTCTAGAGGAAGAGGCTCACGGCTATGGCATTCTCATCCACTTCACGCGCGAGAGGGCTCAGCGCCGCCGCGGTTGTCGCGGTCGCCGCGTTGACCCTGGCGGGCTGCTCCGCCGGCGGAACCGACGACGAGACCAGCTCGGGTGGCGAAGCCATCACGATCGGCACGACCGACAAGATCACGTCGCTCGACCCGGCCGGTTCCTACGACAACGGCTCGTTCGCGGTTCAGAACCAGGTCTTCCCATTCTTGATGAACACGCCCTACGGCAGTCCGGACGTCGAGCCCGACATCGCCACGGCCGCCGCGTTCACCAGCCCCAACGAGTACACGGTCACCCTCAAGCCCGGTCTGAAGTGGGCCAACGGCAACGAGCTCACCTCCTCCGACGTCAAGTTCACCTTCGACCGCCAGCTAGCGATCGCGGACGACAACGGCCCCTCCTCGCTGCTCTATAACCTGGACAGCGTCGCGGCCCCCGATGACACCACGGTTGTCTTCACCCTCAAGCAGGCGGACGACCAGATCTTCCCGCAGATCCTGTCCAGCCCGGCCGGCCCCATCGTCGACGAGGACACCTTCTCGGCCACGAAACTCACGCCGGACCAGGACATCGTCGACGCCAACGCGTTCGCCGGCCAGTACGTCATCACCAGCTACGACTTCAACAACCTGCTCGGCTACAAGGCCAACCCGGACTACGAGGGTCTCCTGGGCGCGGCCAAGACCGACGTCGTCAACGTGAAGTACTACGCCGACGCCTCCAATCTGAAGCTCGAAGTGCAGCAGGGTGATATCGACGTGGCGTTCCGTAGCCTGTCGGCCACCGACATCGAGGACCTGCGCGGCAACGACAAGGTCAAGGTCGTCGACGGACCCGGCGGCGAACTCCGCTACATCGTCTTCAACTTCGACACCCAGCCGTTCGGCGCCAAGACCGCCGAGGCCGACCCGGCCAAGGCCCTTGCCGTGCGCCAGGCCGTGGCCGACCTGGTCGACCGCGACGAAATCGCCGAGCAGGTCTACAAGGGCACGTACACCCCGGTGTACTCCTACGTTCCCGCCGGACTGACCGGTGCCACCGAGTCCCTCAAGGGCCTCTACGGCGACGGTGAGGGTGCCCCCGACGTCGACAAGGCCGCGGCAACCCTCAAGGCCGCCGGCGTGACCGGTCCGGTAAAGCTCAACCTCCAGTACAGTAACGACCACTACGGCCCGTCGTCCGGCGACGAGTACGCCCTGGTCAAGGACCAGCTGGAAGCCTCGGGCCTCTTCACCGTCAACCTGCAGACCACCGAGTGGGTTCAGTACTCGAAGGACCGCACGACGGATGTCTACCCCATCTACCAGCTCGGTTGGTTCCCGGACTACTCCGACGCCGACAACTACCTGACCCCGTTCTTTCTCGAAGGCGGCTTCCTCAAGAACCACTACAGCGACACGGTGGTCGACGCCCTGATCCTGAAGCAGGCCGTCACCGCCGATCCCGCCGAGCGCACCAAGCTCATCGAGGAGATCCAGGACAAGGTCGCCGCGCAGCTGTCGACCGTGCCGCTGCTCCAGGGCGCCCAGGTTGCCGTCACCGGCCCCGATGTGACCGGAACCAGCGACACGCTCGACGCGTCGTTCAAGTTCCGTTACGCGGCACTGGTCAAAGGTTAGTTCGTCAACCGGTTAGAGTTTCTCTAATTTGAATCCCGGGGGCATCCAGCCGCTTGCGCGCTGGGTGCCCCCGTCACGTTCTAATCGCACAGTCCTATCGTTAGGCAGGAATGACCACTGTGACCACGCGCCCCCCGTCGCCCCGCGCGACGGGACGCAAGAAACGTCCCGCAACTGACGGCGGGATCGGCCGGTACATCCTGATCCGCTTTCTGCTGATCTTTCCCACCATCTTCATCCTTGTGTCCATGGTCTTCTGGCTGATGCGCACGACCGGTGACCCGATCACGGCCGCTCTCGGCGGGCGTCTCGGGCCCGAGCAGCTGGCCGAGCGCATCCAGGCCGCCGGCTACGAACGGCCCATCTTCGTGCAGTACATCGAGTACCTGGGCCAGGTGTTCACCGGCAACTTCGGCACGACCATCAGCACCAACCGTCCCGTCTCCGAGATTCTGGTCACCTATGGGCTGGCCACGTTCGAGCTCGTCTTCTACGCCCTCGTCGTCGCGTTCATCGTCGGGATTCCCCTGGGCATGGTCGCCGCCTATTGGCGGGACAAATCCGCGGACGCCTTCCTCCGGGTTTTCGCGATCCTCTGCTACGCCACGCCGGTGTTCTTCTCCGGGCTGTTGTTTAAACTCGTCTTCGCCGTCTACCTCGACGTGCTTCCCGTCTCCGGGCGGGCCTCGACCGGTTCCGAGCTGCAGATGCAGCTGTTGCCGAACCAGACCGGCCTGTACACGATCGACGCCATCCTGACCGGGGACCCGACCGTGCTCGGGGACGTTCTCGAGCATGCCGTGCTCCCCGCGCTGACGCTCGGGCTGCTCACTGCGGGGGTCTTCCTCCGCCTCGTGCGCACCAACGTGATCGGAACCCTCGGCACCGATTACGTCGACGCCGCTCGCTCGCGTGGGGTGAGCGAGTTCCGCCTGGTGCGGAAGCACGCCTACCGGCCGGCCCTGATCCCGATCATCACCGTGATCGGCCTCCAGATCGCCCTGCTGCTCGGCGGCGCCGTGCTGACCGAGACCACCTTCGAATGGAAGGGCCTGGGCTTCATGCTCTCCGAGTTCCTCAAGGCCCGGGACTTCGTGGCCGTGCAGGGGATCGTCGCCCTGCTCGCCGTGATCGTCGCCCTCTCCAACTTTGTCGTCGATATCATCGCCGCACTGATCGACCCGAGAGTGAGGTACTGAGATGAGTGACGCCACCGTGATCTCCGCCCGGCAGAAGCGCAGCGTCTGGTCCCGCCTCCCCGTCGTGCACCAGCTCAGGCAGAGCATCGGACTCCAGCGCGGGATGCTGATCGCCGGCCTGGTGATCACCACTCTCTTCGTGCTGACCGCCATTTTCGCCCCCGTGCTCGCGCCCTACGGCTTCAGCCAACTGCGCGACGCCAACGGCGCCTTCGGAGCCCAGCAGCCGCCCGGGGGCGCGCATCCGCTGGGCACCACCGTCAGCGGCTACGACGTGCTCTCCCGGGTGCTGTGGGGTGCCCAGACCGCCCTGTTCGTGATCATTGTGGCCGTCCTGCTGTCGATCTTCGCCGGGGTGTTCCTCGGGCTGGTGTCGGGCTATTTCGGCGGCTGGCTCGACCGGATCCTGGTGGTCGTCTCCGACGCCGTCTACGCGTTCCCGTCGCTGCTTCTCGCCATCGTGATGTCGATCGTCATCTCCGGGGGCAAGTCCAACCTGATCGGCGGTGTGCTGGCGGCGGCGATCTCGATCACCGTGGTCTTCATCCCGCAGTACTTCCGGGTGATCCGCGCCGAAACGGTGCGGATCAAGGCGGAGGCCTACGTGGAATCCGCACGCGTGCTGGGTGCCGGCAGCGGCCGGATCATGTTCCGGCACGTGTTCCGCAATGCCACCCGCACCCTTCCGCTGATCTTCACCCTGAACTCGTCGGAGGCCATCCTGACCCTCGCGGGCCTCGGCTTCCTCGGGTTCGGCATTGAACCGACGGCCGCCTCCGAGTGGGGCTACGACCTCAACAAGGCCCTCTCGGACGTCACCAGCGGCATCTGGTGGACGTCACTGTTCCCCGGCCTGGCCATCGTGCTCGTCGTGCTCGGCATTACGCTGGTCGGCGAAAGCCTCAACGACCTGGCCGATCCCCGCCTGCGCGGACGCCGCGCAGTCGGCCAGTCGGCCGGGATCGTCGCGCAGACCTCGGTCGTTCCCGGTGGCACCCTCGTCGCCGGCTCCGGCGGGCTCGACGGACTGGAAGGCGCCGCAACCCATCCCACCGAAGGACTCGAGGAGCGACCATGACCGACGTGCTCACCATCACCGATCTGGGCATTTCGTTCGCGACCGACGCCGGAGCCGTTCGGGCCGTTGACGGCGTCACCCTGCGGGTCGCTCCCGGCGAGGTCCTGGCCATCGTCGGCGAGAGCGGGAGCGGCAAGACCGTCACCGCCAAGACCATCCTCGGGCTGCTGCCGGAGACGGCGACCGCCTCCGGGGCCGTCATCCTCAGCAGCAAGGATGGCTCGAGCGAGAGCAACGTCATCGCGCTCAGCACAGCCCAGCTGCGGCAGGTTCGCGGCACCGACGTCTCCATGGTGTTCCAAGAACCCTCGACCGCGCTGAACCCCGTCTTCACGGTGGGTTGGCAAATCATGGAGGGCATCCGCGCGCACGGCCAGTTCAGTCGCAAGGAAGCCCGCAAGAAGGCCATCGAGATCCTCGGGCGGGTCGGTATCCCCGACGCGGAAACCCGCGTCGACTACTACCCGCACCAGTTCTCCGGCGGCCAGAAGCAGCGCGTCGTGATCGCCATGGCCCTGGTGCTCGACCCCGGCCTGATCGTCGCCGACGAGCCGACCACGGCGCTCGACGTGACCGTGCAGGCCGAGATCCTGGACTTACTGCGCCGCTGCCGCGACGAATTCGGCACGGCGATCGTGCTCATCACCCACAACATGGGCGTGGTCGCAGACCTCGCCGACCGGGTTGCGGTGATGTACCAGGGCAAGGTCGTCGAAGAGGCGGATGCCCAAACCCTCTTCCGCTCGCCGCAGAACGACTACACGAAGAAGCTGCTCGCCGCCGTGCCTCACGTGGGCCAGGGGGTCGTGCACGCCGCCGCCCGTGCCACGGCCCGCGCGGCCGACTGGGAGCAGCAGGCGCCGGTCGTCGTCGCCGACCAGCTCCGAATCGAATACCCCGGCCGGCTCGGCCGGTCCGGTTTCACCGCCGTCGACGGCGTGAGCTTCCTGATCCGGCCCGGTGAGGTTCTCGGTCTGGTGGGGGAAAGCGGTTCCGGCAAGACTACGATCGGGCGGGCCATCGCCGGCCTGACCCGGGTGACCGGTGGCTCCCTGACCGTGATGGGCCACGAGATGAACGGGTTCAAGGAGCGTGCGTTCCGGAAGTTCCGCAGCGACATCGGGTTCGTCTTCCAAGACCCGGCGTCGAGTTTCAACCCGCTGCTGACCATCGCCGACTGCGTCGCTGAACCGCTGGTGGTGCACGGTCGGGCGAAGAACGCCGCCCACGCTCGCCCGCGGGTCAACGAGCTCCTCGAGGCCGTGCAGCTGCCGCGTGCCTACGGCGACCGTTACCCGCACGAGCTGAGCGGCGGCCAGCGCCAGCGCGCGAGCCTGGCGCGGGCGCTCGCCCTGGAGCCGCCACTGCTGATCGCCGACGAGCCCACCAGCGCTCTCGACGTCTCCGTGCAGGCGCGGGTGCTGGAGCTGTTCGCCGAACTCCAGCGGGAGTTCGGCTTTGCCGCGCTGTTCATCAGTCATGACCTGGCTGTCGTCGACCTCGTCGCGGACCGGATCGCGGTGCTGTACCGAGGAAAACTGGTCGAGGAGGGCACCAGCGCCGAGGTTCTCGGTGCACCCAAGGATCCCTACACCCAGCGGCTCCTGGCCTCCCTGCCCGTGCCGGACCCGGCCGAGCAGGCCCTGCGCCGGGAGGGACTGCGCCGGCTGCGTGAGGCAGGATAGACACATGATCCGCGGCGCCGCACCGACAAGTCCGACCAGTCCGATCTCCACCAGTGACCTGACGGTCGAGTACCCGCCCCACGGTGCCAGCGGCGCATTCACGGCCGTGCGTGGCCTTACCCTGCAGATCGGGGCCGGCGAGGTGCTCGGACTGCTCGGGCAGAGCGGTTCGGGCAAGAGCACGCTGGCCCGGGTTCTGTCGGGCGCCGCGTTCAGCCACGGCGGCGGAGGCACCGGCGACGTTCGACCAGAGATCACCGGGGGAGAGGCGACGGTGCTCGGGTACCGGCTCCGCGGCATCCGTCGGCGCAAGCTGGCCCGGCTCACCTTCGGGGTAGGGCACCTCGCCCAGGATGCCGCCGACACGCTGCCCTCGACTCTGACGGTGGCGGAGATCGTGTCCGAGCCCGTGCTCGACCGAGACCGGCGCTACGACCGGCACATCCTCGACGAGCAAGTGGCGACCATGGTCGACGCGGTGCGGCTTCCGTTGTCGGTGCTCACCAAATTCCCCTACGAGCTGAGCAATGGTCAGCGTCAGCGGGTGGCGCTGGCCCGGGCGCTGGTATTCGGGCCGTCGGTCCTGATCGCGGACGAGCCGACGGCCGGCGTCGATGCCACCGTCCGGGACGCCGTGGTCGACCTGATCGGCGAGCTGCAGCGCGAGCGGGCCTTCTCGGCGCTGGTGATCAGTTCCGACCTCAGCGTGCTTCGCCGGGTCGCGGACCGAATCGCCGTGCTGCACCAGGGCGTGCTGGTGGGGCTGGGCACGATTGACGAGGTGTTCGACGACCCGTGGCATCCGTATGTCGCCGGCCTGGCTGCGGCTCTGATGGGGGAGGCGCCGGACGAGGAGAACGACGACGACAACTACGACTACGAGAGTGAATCCGACGAACATGTCATCGAAAACTGAATCCGTGCAACACCAGGCCGTTCTCACCGACGAGGTCACGCCCCTTCCGGCGCACCGACGACCGGCCCCCGGTCCGATCACCATCCTGCCGCGGCCGGAACCGGCCTTCTCCCGGGCGGTCGAGGCTGCCGGGGGAACCGTGACGGAGCTCTCCGACGAGACCCGCGGACTGATCTGGCTGGACTACGGCCGGGCCGACGAGCTGCGCGCCACCCTGCACGCGCATCCCGGCATCGGGTGGGTGCAGCTCCCCTGGGCGGGCGTCGACGCCTTCAGCGGGGTGCTGGCCGGCCTGGACCGCCCGGACCTTCTCTGGACCAGCGCGAAGGGCGCGTACGCGCAGCCCGTCGCCGAACACGCCCTGGCTCTCACCCTGGCGCTGTTGCGGGTGCTGCCGAAGCGCGCTCGGGCCGAGGGCTGGAGCAATCTGTCCGAGGGGCGCTCGCTCTACGGCCTCAACGTGACCATCATCGGCGCTGGTGGGATCGCCCGTGAGCTGATCCGCCTGCTCGCGCCGTTCGGCACCCACGTCACAGTGGTGCGCCGCAGCACCGAGCCGGTGCCCGGTGCGGCTCAGACGGTGGTGACGGACGCCCTCTCCGGCGTTCTCCAGACCAGCGACGTCGTCGTCGTGGCGGCTGCGCTCACGGGCGGCACGCGCCACCTGATCGGCCGGGCCGAACTCGAGCTGATGCGGCCCGAGACCGTGCTCGTCAACATCGCCCGCGGCCCGCTCGTCGACACGGACGCTCTGGTGGCAGCTCTGGCCGCAGGAACCATCGCCGGCGCGGCCCTCGACGTGACGGATCCGGAGCCGCTGCCGCAGGGGCATCCGCTCTGGGCCGAGGCGCGGTGCTTGATCACGCCGCATTCGGCCGACACGCCCGAGATGACCGCCCCGCTCCTGGCCGAGCGGATTCGCCTGAATGTGGGTGCCTTCCTTGCGGATGGGCGGTACGTCGGGGTCGTTGACCCTCGAATCGGCTACTGACGGTTCACGCCGATTTGGCAGATCACCAACTTTTGATAAAGTGGCAGAGCTGTTCAAGCGACATTCCTCGATAGCTCAATTGGCAGAGCAGCGCACTGTTAATGCGCAGGTTCTTGGTTCGAGTCCAAGTCGGGGAGCGAAAGGCCACCAAGGGCTCCACCCCTGGTGGCCTTTTTTGTATCCCGTTCACTTCCGTGCGACGCGGTCGCAGAAAAGGCGGCATCCGTGGAGTCCTGGCTTACCGTGAGCACCGTTCTGGCCGTGCTCGTCGTCGGGCTGCTCGCCCTCTGGCTGGTCACCCTTGTCCGGGCCCGGCGCGTGGTCTTCGACCGCACGGCGGCCGAACGGCTGCGCATTGACCTGCAACTGTCTCTTGCCGAACAACAGGGCCGGCTCGGCATCATCCGGGATCTGCAGGACGTGGCCGTGCTGTCCGTCGCGCGGCTGATCACCCGTGCCGAAGGTGCCCGCTACACGGCCGAGAGCGACCCGTCCAGCGCCGTGCGGGTGGCGACGGCATTGGTCGACGACGGCCGGGTGGCGCTGGCCGACATGCGCCGCGTACTGACGATCGTGCGCGAGGGTGAATCTGTCGCCGCCGCCCAGCCGGGCCTGCAATCGGCGAACGACCTGTTCCGGGTCATGCGTGACGCGGGCGTCACCGTGGTCTTCACCGAGTCAGGCGAGCGGTTCCCGCTCAAGCCGGGCGCCGAACTGGCCGTCTTCCGTATCCTGCAGAGCGCGCTGGCCAACACTCTCACCCATGGCGGACGAGGCACGGAGGCTCGGGTCACGATCACGTGGACTCAGGACGGGCTGCAGCTGCTGGTCGCGGATGACGGCATCCGTGCGGTGGCTCGCCGGGACAGTGCCGACGCCGCCGACTTCGCCGCGCGCACGAAGTACACGATCGACGACGACCTCAAGGCACTGAGTGCGAACGTAGCCGGGGCAGGCATCACCCAGATGCGCGAGCGCACCGCGATGTTCGGTGGCATTTTCAACGCCGGGACCGTGCCCGGCGTCGGGTTCACGGTCACGGCCATCTTCCCGTCATTGCGCTTCCACAACGGCATCCACGGAGTGGACCTCGACTGCAGCTGACTCTTTCGCCGGGCCAGCGGATCAGGCCGGGCCTACCTGGTCAATCTTCAAGGTTGTCGACGCCGGGCATCCAGCTGAGCCCGGGCGTGCCCCAGCCACGCTTGCGGGTCACCTTGAAGGCGATCTTGGCGTAGAAGTGCTCGAGGCGATCCACGTACAGGGTGCCATCGAGGTGGTCGTACTCGTGCTGGAAGATGCGGGCCAGCCAGTCTTCGGCGTGAATCTCGAAGGGCTTCTGCTCAAGGTCCACCGCGCGCAGGATGGCAGAGGGGGAGCGTAGCAGCGGGAAGCGTTCGCCCGGATAAGACAGGCAGCCCTCGACGTCCTCGTCCTCGTCGGCCTCGCCCGAGGGAACCGGGGTGATCCACAGTTCCGGGTTGATGGCCGCGCCACGCCACAGGTGGTCGTCGTCATCGAGGTAGTTGTAGGTGAAGAGCCGGAGCGGCACTCCCACCTGCGGCGCCGCCAGACCGACGCCGGGCGCGGCATCCATTGTCTCGAACATGTCCCGCACGAGTTCATGCAGATCGTCGTCGAAATCAGTGACGGGGAGGGCGGAGAAGTGGAGAACGGGATCTCCTGAAATTACTATCGCACGAACGGCCATTCTTCAAGGATAACGGGCCGGTTCTCGATAGGCTCGTTCGAGTGAACCCCGACCTGACCGACCTGGCTGCGGAAATCGCAATCAATCCGCGTCAGGCCATCGGGATTCCGCTCGCCCTGGTGGGTGCCGTGTTCCTGTCGCTGGGAGCTCAATTCCAGCATCGCGGCGTCACGAAGGTCGAGGCCAAAACGGCTGTGGTCACCGGCGGACTCAACCCGCGCCAGTTGATGCTGCTGCTCGGTCGGCCTTCCTGGGTCTTCGGCACGATAATGCTCGGGCTGGCGATCGTTTTCCAGCTCTCCAGTCTGGCCTTCGCCCCCATCATCATGGTTCAGCCGCTCGGCGCCGTCGCCCTCGTGATCACGTCCATCCTGAACTCCCGCATCACCCGGGTCCCCGTCAACCGCGCGTCGAAGATCGCGATCGCGATGTGCGTCGGCGGCGTGGCCCTTTTCGTCACCGTGGCCGCGTTCACCGCCGTGGACAAACCAGTCACCGACGGCAACCTGATCACGATCCTGATCGTGCTCGGCGTCGTGTTGTCCCTCTTCGGCGTCGCGTTCCTCAAGCTGCGTACCCGGTTCAAGGCGATGTTCTACATTGTCGGCGCCGGGGTGCTCTACGGGTTCGTCGCGACGCTGGCCAAGGTCGTCATCAACCGAACCCAGAACGGCAACTTCGAGTGGCTGACCCTGACCTGCGTCATCGGGCTTTTGCTGGCGTCGGTGCTCGGCGCCTACTTCGTGCAAAACGCTTACGCGTCCGGCCCGCCGGACCTGGTCATCGCCGGACTCACCGTGATCGATCCGCTGATCGCCGTCGGCATCGGCATCGTCGTTCTGGGCGAGATCGAACAGGCTCCGCCGTGGGCGGCTGTCGCCTTCCTCGTCGCGGGTGTCGTCGCCATCGTCGGGGTCTTCCTGTTGGCCCGGTATCACCCTCTCGCCGACGACTGACGGCGCTCCAAGCACTCCGTTCGGCGTCCGCGTGGGCGCGCCGCCCCCGGTATGGCTGTTGCAGCACCGGTTTAGAATAGGGTTCTAGAAGACCTCGTCAGCGTGCGCGCCGTCGAAAACATGATTTCTCGCCGGATGACGAACTCCGGCTCACTTACGTTGGGACAGTGTCTTTTGTCAGATTTGACCGATTTGCCGAGCGAGTCGTCCCCCCGCGAGCCGGCGAAGAAGCCTCTCCGCATCCTGATCGCGGCGGACACCTTTGCCCCCGACGTGAACGGCGCGGCCCGGTTCGCCGAGCGTCTTGCCGCCGGGATGGTGGCCCGCGGGCACGAAGTGCACATCATGGCTCCAGCCGCGTCACGCAAGTTCGGCACTTGGACCGAGGTGCATGAAGGCCAGCCGATGGTCGTGCACCGTCTGCAGAGCTGGCGCTGGTACCCGCACGATTGGCTGCGGTACGCCCTGCCGTGGTTCATTCCGCGAGAGACCCGGAAAATCCTTGATACGGTCAAGCCGGATGTCGTCCACTTCCAGTCCCACATCAACGTGGGTCGTGCCGTCACGATCGAGGCAGCGAAGCGGGGCATCCGCATTATCGGCACGAACCACTTCATGCCCGAGAACATGCTGGAATTCACCCTGGTCCCAAAGGGCCTGCACGATCGCCTCATCAAGGCCGCTTGGCGGGCTGCGAGGCGTACCTACGGCCGGGCGGAAGCGGTCACCACCCCGACCCTGCGAGCCGCCCAGTTCCTGGAGCGCTACACCGGCCTCGAGGGCGTGCTGGCAATTTCATGCGGCATCGACGCCCACAACTACTCGCCGACTTTCGCGCCACGCACCGAGAACCGCATCCTTTTCGTTGGCCGCGTGACCGGCGAGAAACAGATCGACGTGCTGCTGCGGGCCGTGGTCCTGCTCTCGCCCGACCTCGATGTGAAGGTGGAGATCGTCGGTGGCGGCGACCAGAAGCGCAACCTCGAACATCTGTCGCAGACGCTCGGACTCAGTGGTCGGGTCACGTTCACGGGTTATGTGACGGATGCCGAACTGGCGACCGCCTACACCCGCGCGACGGTGTTCGCGATGCCGTCGATCGCGGAGTTGCAGAGCATCGCGACTATGGAGGCGATGGCGTCTGGATTGCCGATCGTGGCCGCCAACGCCATGGCGCTCCCACACCTCGTGCACGATGGCCAGAACGGCTACCTGTTCGAGCCCGGAAACGCTCAGGACCTCGCCGACAAGCTCACGACAGTTCTGACGGCCGCACCCGACGACCTGAACGCGCTCAAAAACAGCTCCCTCCGGCTCATCGGTGTGCACGACATCAACCGCACCCTGAACACGTTTGAGTGCCTGTATCGCGGGGAACCGGTTATCGACGCGGTCACCTCCGACGCGGCCGCCCGCGGCGCGGAGTAGGCGGGCGAGCCCGCCTTTCGAGCCTGTATCGTTGAATCCAGTGATCCACCCGATCACCACAGAATCGGTCGCACACTCGTCAGAGCAGTCGCGTCGATTGGGGCGGTAGCTCAGCTGGTCAGAGCAGCGGACTCATAATCCGTCGGTCCTGGGTTCAAGTCCCAGCCGCCCTACTTCAAAATAGCCGCTGATCAGTATTTTATTGATATTGCAAAGGTCTTTCGCCTTGTCGAGTTACACCCGCCTCCGCTCTAGACTCCGGTCTAGGTTTGAGCTCCGCGCAAAACTCGGTTGCGCGTCCCGTCGTTTAGGATACGCAATGGACGTCCAGTGTCTCCGAGGCTTAGGGTCGGCCAATAAGACTGCCGACGAAGCTATGGATCAGTGATACCGATTGACCACAGGGTCATCGGCCAGTGGAGGCTGATCAAGTTGGTGGAGATGGTCCAGCAGTCTTCACGGGCGAGCTATCCGGCGACTGCTGCCCACCGCAGGTCCCTGATGTCGGCACCGTAAGTGACTCGCAGTTGCCTGGAGAGCTCAATCGAGGGGGGGGGGGGGCTGCGTTGGTGCTCCAAGCCTGCTGGAGGTCGGTTCTTTCAACACGGCCGGGCACCCGGCAAGTGCGTTGTAGTACTACCGATACCTACGCACTTTCTGGTCACTCGCGGACTGGGCGGCGGCTCGACGCACCGCCGGCGCCGAACATGTTTTAGGGATGCGGACGATAGCGTTGGCACATGCTGGTAGCGCCGATGACCCAGGACCTGCGCCTATCGTGGCGTCGACTGAGCGTTCCCGAGTGGCGGCCGTTCTCGCGGGAACACTCGTGAGCCTCACGGAGCACCTGGGGGATTCCGGCTCGCCCGTCCGCGCGTACATCGACGGGATCTCGCCGATCCTGTTAGCTCTCAAGAGCGGGACTGACGGGGCGCGTACAGTGGCCGACGTGTTGGGCCTAATCGAGCTCGCGGCGAGCAGCGCGATCGTGCCACCCCTTCCGGGAGTGGATGTCGCACGGGCGGGAACGGCCGTCGACTTCCGTGTGCGAATCGCGCTCGGTGGATTTGATGCTCATGACTCAGCTGCAGCCCTTGGCGTCGCTCAGTTGTCCCTGCATCAGGGTGAAGTCGAGAACGGCTCTCACCGGGCCCAGATCCTCACTGAGGCGTTCGACGTGGCAGTGCAGATCCTCGAGAGCGTCGCGGGCGAAGCCGACCTCGACCGAGCGGCTCTTCTGCTCGCCCACTGTGAGCAGATATATCGAGGCGGAGTCGAGGTGCTGAATGGAGCTGTCGGGAAGGCCTGCGATCTGGCTGCCGACGGCCAGGAGTTCGCGGACTGCCTCGATACGGCCTCTCTGGCAGACCTTCGTTCGATGATGGAGTCCAATAGCTCCCAGATCGATCTATGGCGTGAGCAGATAGCCCACGGTGACCGTTTCGAGCCGAACCCTGCGTTCGTGGGCTCAGTGCTCGTCGGCGGCGCGGATGCCGACTGGCTCGTCGGGGACGTACTCATCGATAGCAAGGCGTACGCGGAACTAACTGTTCGGAAGCTGCGCGACTTTCTCCGGCAGCTCCTCGGCTACGTCATGCTCGACCTCGACGACTCCCTGCGCATCCGGTCCGTAGGTGTGTGGCTCCCGAGGCAGGGCCTAACGAGGACGTGGGAGCTCGAGACGCTGCTCGGCGGCGACCCTGAGGAGCGACTGCCTGTGCTGCGGCTGGGGTTTGAGGAAGCTGCAGGCGGTCAGCAGATCGGGATCCGCGTCCCGGTCACTGAGCTACGCAAGCTTCAGATCCTCGCCGACAACAAGCACACACCGCCCCAAATGCTCATCGACTTGGCTCGGAATATAGACGCTGGCATCCGCTTCCGCATCGGGCGCAACGCGATGACCCCTGAGGAAACGATGCGGGAACTAGCGCGGGACAGGTACGCCAAGGTCCGCGAAGGCGTAGCGATGAACGAAAGCGCACCAACGGATGTGCTCGAGGTACTCTCCCGAGACAGCAGCGCAGTCGTTCGACGGGCGGTCGAAGTGAACCCACGCACTCCGGCGGTCGCACTAATGGCGTTGGGGAAGACTCCAGTCGATGGTCGTTCCAAAGAGACGCAGCTTGCCATCGTGGCCCTGAGCGCCGATGAGGCCGCTGTGCCCCTGTCCGCGGAGCGTGCAAGCGTGCGGATCTCGCAGGACCGCGATGACTCGGCCCTCGAATCGCGGTGGTTTGGGGATTTCTTGATCCTCACGAGGGGCGCCTTCCCGACTGGCACCGCCTCCCGCATTCCTCTACCTACCGCCAGTGAGTTCTGGGCCCGGAACACGGGGCGGTCGACAGACGTCCCCGACTGGCTGATTGGGGGCCTCCCCGACACGGTGAAGGACGACCTCATGCGCAAGGACCGCCCGGCGTGGGTGCGACTGACCGTCGCCCGGGACTTGCCAGTCGCGGACCCCGCAGTTCGGGACACGCTTCTCGCGGATGCCGATCCCGAGATCCGCTGGTCGGCGCTTCAGCGCACAGTCGACGCACCGGACGATGTCCTCGGCGTTCTGCTCGGCGAGCTTGCCGCTTCTCGAAAGGAGCGCATCCGCTTCCGGACGGAGGGAGACAACCGGCCGACCTGGGCGCGCAACCGCACCCCGGCCGAGCACGACAAAGAAGTCATGAAACTCGTCGCAACCCACCCTTCGACGCCTCTCTTGGCGCTCCGCGAGCTTACGGGCACGAAATCGGTCGACGTCCTCGTGGGACTCGTCGAGAACCCCTCTCTAACCACCGAGGACCTCGCTCTTCTCTTGCCGCGGCTGCGCTCGACAAGGTCCTTCGAGCCCCGCGAGCGACTGGCCGCCTCGAGCAGAATCCCCTCCGTAGCCGCGAGGTTGCTCGTCGATGACCGAGATGCCCGAGTGCGCATAGCGCTCGCGGGGAACGAAGCAGCGCCCTCTGAGGCGCTGGTCAGTCTGGCAGAGGACCAGGAACCATCCGTCCGTCTGGCCGTCGTAACGAACCCGAGCGCACCCGCCGCACTCGCCGCCTCCATCGCTGTGCCCCTCCTCAAGACGAGCACGGACGAGCAGCTGCTCGATGTGCTTGATGCGGTCGCTACACGGGACGACATTGTTGAGTTGACGGAGGAACTGCTTGAGGACGCGCTCGATAGGCTGTCCCGGAGCCGTGTACGCGACCCGGACATGCGCCGAATTGCAGCCGACGACGAACGCGCGGGCGCTCGGACCCTAGAGCGGCTCGCCAAGAGCGCCGACGAGTCCGTGCGTAGCGCCGTCGCGGGCAATTCCCGCACGCCGTCTGCGACGGCGTCCATGCTCGCTGCCGACCCGGTTTGCGAGGTACGTGCGGCCGCAGCCGGTAACGAGGCGCTGGACATCGCCCTTCTCGTCACGCTCGCATACGATGACGAACCCCGTGTGCGCGCGAGCGCCGCGAGACGCCCCCGGCTCGGCACCGCTTTGCTGGGCGAATTACTCTTGGACGACGATAGATCCGTCCGGTCAGCCGCGTTTAGGAACCCATCGACGGGCTCTGAGGATCGCGATCGCGCCAAGGCCGCCTGGGAACGTGCGTACCAGGCGTCAGCTCCGATCAGAGCCGACCTCGAGGAGATGGTCGCGAGCAGGCGCGCGGAAGTACGGATGCTGGTCGCATTCGACTCACGGACGCCCCCGGACATCCTCAGACTCCTCGGCGGGGAGCGGCGAAGCGCCCAAGTTAGGCGGGCCGTCGCGGCCAACCCGAACACGCCTGCTGACGTCCTAGCATCCCTCGCCGACGACGCTGACCCCGAGGTGCGTCAGGCGGTTGCGTTCAACGGCGCGACGCCGCAGGATGTCCTGGCCGAGCTCGCCGGCAGAAGTATCGATCTCGCTCTCTTGGTTGCGATGAATCCGGACGCGCCAATTGGGATCATCGACGCTCTCGTCGGGGACGGCGAGCCGCTCGTGGGCTACGTCGCCGCCGGAGTAATGGCGACACGCGCAGCTTTGACTGGAGGTGGATCAGAGGGTGCGTTTGCGTGTGACACAGCCACCCCGATGATCCTGCCTTGACGCTCACCTTTCCCCGTCGACCCCATCGAGCGAGTGATCCTCGAAGACTCCACAGTCTTTGACGGCTGAGCCACTCACCTGCACTCGATCTGTGGGCGACCTCGCGTCCAAGTGGAGTTGGTGGGACGTATGCGGTCAGTGTGAACGCAGACGCTTGGCGAACACGAGTACCGGCTTGCTCGTCGTCTTCCCTAGGATTTTGACCGGTCGCTCAGCTCATCCTTCCGGGGTCCCCCGAAGGAGAGCTCTCCCAGCCGCAATCGTCGAGTGGATCATCGCTGCAGTTGTGGGGATCGAGACGTCGTCGCGTCGTCGAACGATACTGATGAAGGCTCCCTCGCCATGGCCGTCGACAAGGGCCCCATGCACGAGGAAAGGCTTAAGTTCCTCCGGCTGAGGAGGAATATCAATCAACAGGAGGTCCCCATCCGGGTATTGAGTCACCTCGAGTCGGATGGCGTCGGGAGGCGGGTATAGGTGGTTGTGGAGCGCCTGCTGGTACTGACGATTCACCCTAGGGTTGGTGGGCATTGGGCATATCCGGACGATATTGTCGCCAGATCCTCGGTCTTTCGTTTCGGCTCCGACTATTACAAGGCCGCCTTCTTCGCTATTGCAGAACCGCGCAACAGCCTGGGCGAGACTCACTTTGCCGCGAAACGGGGAATCGCCTGGCGCTCGGATCCGGGTGCCGCCGAGGAACGTGAAGTGGGACATCGAGGCGTCCGATACCGATCGTGTCTGGCATCTTGGATTCCGGATGACAGGATGCAGTCATGACTGCCGCCCCCAAACTGTTCGCGCCCCCTTCGAAATACCAAGACCCAGCTTTTGTGCGCAGCATCATTACTTCTCTTTGCGAGTTGTGGGAAAAGGACGATGGCGCCGGGGGCGACTTCCGCGGGCAGCTAGATCCCGCTCGAGCTGTTGCCATTCACACCCATGCCCATCACGCGGTGAAAATGGCTCGGGCGCTCCTCGTACTCGATGACGCCACCACAGGTGCCGAAACTGTTCCCATCGTTCGCCTGATCCTCGAATGCGGGGTGACCGCCGCTTATCTACTACTGAGAGACGGGTCGGGGGGCTCGATGATCCGGAAGGGATCGGACCAGCGCAGATTGGCGCTTCGAGACATTGCTGGCCTTGGCATGGACGTCGAAGATGGCCTCCGAGAGGCAGCGGCCAAGATCGCTGAGCTGGATAGGGCCGGCGTGTCGACGGGGTGGATTTTTCAGCAACACTGCGAGTCCCTTCACGAGGGCAAGCAGCTTTACGCTCTCTACCGGGTGTTAACCTCTGAGTCCCACGCTGGGATGCGCATTGCCGATTTGTACGTCGTCAATGACGACCAGAGCCCGGTCGGGGTGGCGTTCGTGGCAGACCTTCCATACGAGGCGAAGGTTGCGTCGTTGGGGATTGCTGCTTCTATGTTGTTCCTCGCCATCAATGCGGACGAGATCGCCCGCGCCAAGCCCCGCAGGACGACGCAGCTGGGCAAGATCGCGGGACGGCTTGGGGTCAGTACTCGCATCTTGCGCGCGGATGGATCCGAGCATCCTTCTCGCTGATTATGCCTTTGCGGATCGCTGGAGCGATTCCGTCGTCTGCAGCGGCGAGACCTGCGAGACTCACCGCATGACAACCCAGACGAGTACTCAGAAACGACGGGCTGTGTCTCCGATACTCATCGGATTCGTGGGAATGATCATCGTTCCGTTCTCTGTCGTGCTCGCGACCAACTCCTGGGATGCGCCAGACGCAGCAGACTTCGTCCGGATGGCGTTTAGTACCGTAATCGCCTCCACCTTGGCGTCCGTGGCGGCTTGGTGGCTGGCGTTAAACCGGATGAAAGCGGGTCGGAGTGACCGTTACTGGTTCTGGGGCGTTGCTGGCATCGTCACTCTTTCCGCAATTGGCAGCATCTCCAGTGCTGCTGAGACTCTGTTGGTGCAATTGACCAATTCATAGATCGCCAATCCGCGGCCGGACCAAAGTTGGGCGCGGTAGCTCTGCCGGTCCTCAGCTCCCGCGTCGGAGGAAGGTTATTCATGGCTTCTCGAACATCCAGGCTCTCTCTGGTCGTACTTGTCGTGTTGGTCCTCAGCGGGTGTTCGGCTGGAGTTGGCACCGGTGATTCAGCGTCGGCTGCCGGGGGAGCGATCGAGTTGGCGGTATCGCAGACTTGCGCTGGTGGGGCGGACCCGCAATGTGTTCAGGTCAATGGCGAGAATGTTGTTTTCCCATCCTCGCTTGAGCGAGCTGGAGTGAAGGATGCCTCCATCGCCGAAGGTGAGGGGTCGGACGCGGTTGAGGTGACGTTCACCGAAGACGGGGCGGTCGTCTTTAACGCCCTCACGGTGAAGGCCGTCCAAGCCGGGGATTCGGCGCGCCTGATTATCAAGATCGGCGGGGAGATTCAGGCTGCCGTCGTGGTGATGGAGGCCATGGAGGGTGATCATGTGCAGATCAGCGTCTCTCCAGAAGACAACGCCCAGAAAATCGTAGACCTGATTCATAAAGGCTGAGAAGCGTCGGTGCATCCGGACAAATTCGGGAGAGCGTGGAGGATGAGCGGTGCTTAGCCCAGGTCGTAGGGGTGCCCAAGGGGAAAGTAAATTGAGGTCAAACGTCGATGGATAAGAAGCGAATGCAGCAATCCAACGGGGTCTTGAAGGTAGGGCCGCCAGCTTCCGGGCAACTGGCTAGGCCAGCGGCGGTGACTTACGCCTTTCTTTCGATCACGGCAGGCGCTGGTCTGGTCTTCATCGTCACGACAGGGGGACTCGTCAATGCGCCGTGGGCTACAGCGCAGGCCGTAACCATAATCTTGGTGGCCGTGAGCTTCGCCGTGGCTAGTGCGTGGTTTGTTGTGCTGCCCGTTGTAGCCGGGCTTCTTGCGACTAGGGGGCGTCGCTGGCCAGTGATCTATCTGACCGTGTTCGCAGCGACTCAGGTACTTACGCTCGGGTTGTCGCCCGTGTTGGGAGTGCTATCGTCGCTCCTCACTGTGCTCGGTTGTGTGCTGCTCTGGTTGCCAGAATCACTCGCCTATTCAAAGTCGATTTCATCTCATCGACGTGAGTTGCGCCGCTCATGACGGCTGCCAGGTCCGTTTCCTGGCCGGGCTGGGTGGACTTGTTGAGGCAGGCAACCGTGCGCGGGACGAGGACTGCCTCGGCCTGATGCAACCTGCCGGTCAAGCGATGCCAATCCGTGATCGCCACCGCGAGAGCAAACCCGGTAATTGCTAACCCTCTGTGCGCTCTGTCACATCGTGGAACCGGTGTGTCATCTAGCATGGCCACATGGGCGAGATACAGGCTGGGCAAGGCGGAGTTTTCAGCTCAAACCGCTGGCGTCGGGTGAGCGTTTCCATGGTCGTCCTCGGCGCCGTGGCTGCCGTCATCGGACTCGTGCTCCTTCTCGTGCCGAGTGACCAAGCGAGCTTCGGCTGGTTCGCCTACGCGCCGCTCAGCAACACGACGTTCTTTCCAATAGGCCTACAACTTTCGCCACGGAGTCAGATCGGGATCGCGCTGTTCATTGTCGGGCTGGCAGTGCTCGCATTCGGTGCCGGCTGGATGCTCGGTCAACGTCAAGCTGCCAGCCAGCAACGATTGCCCGATCCGGGCAGTTCAGGCAACTGAAAGGGCCCCCTCCTTCGCCCGCGAGCCCAACCTTCAGCGGGTCAAAACCTTAAGACCATCGTGTCCGAATTGCCGGCTCGTCCCGCGACCACGAATCCGTTGCTCACATATAGAGCGCGGGCTCGCTCGTTTTCATCCTCGACACTCAAGCTCAGTCCCCGGAGGCCACGATCCGCTGAGGCCCGTATGGTCCGCTCAAGAAGAACGCGGCCCACGCCCTGGCCTCGATGAGTGCTCACTACGCCCATGCCCAGCTCGGGGATGTCCTCGTCAACGAATCCATACCCAGGATCTTCGGCGGTCATGAACCTCGCCCACGCGGCACCGACCGGCTTGTCCGCCTCGTGTGCAAGGAAACCGAAATCTGAGCTCCGTTTCCAATCGGAGAGGTAGTGCCACAGGTCGGGGGTATTCATGATCGATTGCAGAGTCGCAGTCTGCCGGTCCTGGCGCCAGTTCACTGCTTCTAACAGCATCGCAGCGAGAAAATCGATGTCCTCAGTTGAAGCATCGCGGATATGCAAGGTCATGACAGTGTTCCTCAATTCAGACAAGTGGCTAGGTCGATTTGTCGACATGGATTTGCGCGCTTATCGAAGGAACATGTCTCGAGTGTTGCAGTCATTGCGCGTGACGTCCAGCCTCAAACACTCGGGTCCTACCTAGGCAATGGACGAACGCGCTGCGGGCAGGCTCGCACTCCGGTTCGGTTCTCTCCTCATAGAACGACTCCAGCGCTGCGCGAGACTAGGCGTCAGGACAACGGCTTGAAGTGGCGGATCTCGGAGGCGAGCACGCGAGCAGCGTCATCCAGCGCCTCGGCCGAAACGGGCAACTGTTCAAGGATGAGCATCACAATAATGGCGCGCGTCTCCGCGTTTACCCGATCGAGTTTGTCACTAGCGTCCCGGTGTCGTCGGTCGACGTGCGATGCCGTGTGGGCGAGCTTGTCTCGCATGTCCTTCACGCCCTCGATCCATCGCAGCCCGTCGATTCCAATGAGCTTCAGCCGATCCACTGTGACCTGGCCGACCACCTCGTTGAGGCGAGTCGTAAGCGTTGGTCTGTCGTTGCGGAGCGACTCGTGTAAAAACGCCCTGAACTCGGCGTTCTCTGGTCCGGGATAGAACTTTTTCAGTTCCTTGTCTTTTGCCGCAAGGAAGCCCTCGGGGAAGCGGGTCTGCGTTTTCCCCACCAGCCCGTGGAGATGCTCGACGACTGCGATCGCTGACGATACCGAACCTTCGAGCACGCCCCGCGAACCGTGATGGTAAGCCGTGACCACTTGTGGCGCAGGAAAGAGGTTGTCGACAATGCGCCACCATGCAGGAAAAAGGAGTTCGGTTCCAATCGTAGAAGCTGTCAGCACCATCTGACTCGGGTGCAGCCTTCGCGTCTCAGTACCGTTGAATGAGTCTCGGTGGAGCAGCGACAGCCATCGGCCTGTCATGTCAGTCGCGAGCCACTCCGCCTCGACGGGGGCACCCGTCTGGAAGGAGAATGTCAGGAGCGCTTGAAGATCGAACAGAAGAAGCTCATGGAACCGAGCGGGCGCAGCTGGGTTGCACTCGAACACGACTCGGACGTCTTCGCCGGTGTGGTCGAAGATGGCGCCCTTTGGGAATTGTTCGTCCGTCTCGACCCGATACGGGTTCTCGATTCGTACTTCCACGGTGTAGTCCGCGTCGTACTCATCCCTGTGGACACCGACAAGAGTGGCCTTCGCGAGCTGGACTTGCTGATCAGCTGGAAGGTCCCGTCGAGCAAAATCAGGAATACGTGCCCATTCCTTGAGACCGTGCAGTCGGAAGGCCGACCGTGAGAACCGGGCGCTTTGGAAGTCTTCAAGGTGAGCACCCAGGACAGCGTCGTTGAAGGTTCTACGGTGCCTCGACTGACGGTCACGTCCCACTTCAGACAGATGTTCAAAAAAGTGGTGCTGGTAGTCCCACAACGTCACCTGCTCGCCCGAATCGAGAAGGCCGTGAAGCACCTCCACCACACCGAGGCGATACACCGCTTGCCCGATCGGCGGCGACAGAAGGGTGAGCTGTGGGCTGCGATCTTTGAACCGCAGGATCCCGTAGAACGTAAGCGTTGGCTCGTCAGCTGGCCACCAAGTACCCCGATATTTCGCGGTCGGATCCCACATAGGCTGAGTGCTGTCAACGATCACATTTTGATTCTTGCAGTTCCGCGAGATGCAAGTGCTCAGGCTGGTTTGGCGCTGCCTCATATCAGCCCGGGCGTGCTTTGGACAGCCAGGTGGCGGACAGGCGTTCGACCATGGTGGTTATGTTGGATCATGACCAACGCCACGGATTCGAAGGTTCCACCTGGACCTGAAGCTCGCCTCCAAATGTTCCTGTTCTCGGTCGCGGACTACGAATCTATGAACGACCAGTTCCCTCTGCCAGAGAGTATGAACATCGGCGGCGAAAATCACGACCCCCATCGATATTGGACTCACGTACTCCATGCGTCGCTGCTCAGGAAGTTCTATTTCGGGCACGACGAGCTCAGCCTAGGGAAAATCTATGACGCGATCGATATGTGCACAGTCGACCTCATGCCCGGAATGCGTGACACTTTAGATGAGCTGCGAGTCGCCTGCGTGAATCATCGCCGGAGTACCACGGTGAGTCACGTCATCGGTAATCGCGCGCCGTCGGGCGAGGGCGCTCTAACTATCGACGACCTATACGGGCGCCATCTTCATGGGGACTATGGTCGCTGGGAACGTGTCCGTGCCAATCCGGGCGTGTTCAAGGAGAGCGCATTGCTCACGTGGAATGTCAGGGCTCGCCAATTCCTGCGGTGGACAAGCCAGGTCCTGGACATGGGGATTCGTGAAGGTTCGATATCCATTGATTGGACGTGAGTTGTTCGTGGCCACAAGAACCTGATTCACCCGAGCCAAGCGGCAGTATGTAGGCCGTCGTTCTTCGAAAGCAACGATTCACGCTGATAATCGAGGTAATGCGAGAGCATGCCAAATTCTGCACAGTTGGGTTCAGGATGCGATTCGCATTCCCTCATCCTGCCAGGGCGCGGAGAGGTGTCGCCAGGCGAACCCTCAGCGGGCCGGTGTCCAGTGCCGTGGCGGCTTGGGGCGCCAGCGGAATAGCTCTGCGCTACCTACCCTCTGAGTTCGTCGAGGAGAAGGACCTCTTCGTCTCGAGTGAGGCCTGCTCGGCGCTCCCTGCCGAGCCCTCGTGTTCGTTCGTCCGCGAGCACGTCCTCCAACGTCTCTTTCAGGTTTCTCTCGCTGCCGCCGGCGGCGAGGAAACGGCTGCGACTACGTCGGGCAAAGGCAGTGTCGCTAGTCGGAAGCCACAATGGCAAGGAGCGTGGACCAGCCCAATAGTTCACGTCGTGTGCGGTCAGCCAGTCGTCGTCGGCGGAGATGAGTTCGCCTTTGTGGCCTGCGACCTGTGCGGCACTCAGTAGGACGGTTGAGAGTTCGCGTTCGCTTCCAACGGCATTGTAAATGCCGGTGAGGTGTCGGTGTCCGGCACTGATCAACCATTCCGTTAGGTCCCGAACGTCGATGACCTGTGCGGAACGACCATGGAGATCGGGCACGAGAACGGATTCATCCGAAGCCAGGGCCAGTCGCGATACCCAATAGCTGAACCGGTCGCTCGTATCTCCTGGCCCAACGATAAGACCAGGTCTCACGATGAGAAGGCGATCGCCTACTGCCTCGGTCGTGGCACGTTCGGCGGCGACCTTTGCGTGCGCGTAGTCGTCCAGGTCGGATGGCTCGACGAGGACGGCATCTTCATCGGCTCCAGGTTCGGCGTTGCTTGCGTACACGGAGACGGAGGAGACGAGTGTCCAATGCTGAGTGCTGCCGGCCAAAGCCTTGAGCGCCCCGGCGACGAGGTCAGCATCGCAGGAAAGCTCAATGATTTCGTCCCAAGCATTACCTACGACCAGGTCGTAGGCCCCGGATGCGCGCCGATCAGAGCGGATGAACGTCACGCCCCTCGGAACTTCTCCGGATTCGCCGCGAGCAAGGCAAGTCACCTCCTCGCCCTTCGCTACTAACTGTTCGGCTAGATCTCGACCGAGCCAGGCCGTCCCGCCAAGGATGAGTGTGCGCGTCATAGCGCTCAGCTAATCGCAGTAGCCACGCGGGAAGCGCAGGGTTCGCCCTGAGCACAAAGCGTGTCGGCGACTGTCGCGGAGTGCGGCGGCGCTACCTCTGCGATCCGGACAAGTGTGAGGGCTCCTGGCACGCACTTTGCGTGAGGGGGAGTGGTTGATGCTCTCCTGCCATTTTCCGAGGAGGAACCTCCTGCGGGCGGCTTTCGCCATGCTGCACTTGCCGTTGGCGTACCTTCCGGGTGGGACTTATCACTCGCTGCTGGTGGATCGTGGTTCGGCCCATTCTGGCTGGTCTGCTCCCCACGGGCGGCCGATACACCGGTAGCGATTCGGACCGCCGCTAATGCTGATCGCCGGTGCGACACAGGTGACGGTTCCTTCTGGCGTTTCTGCGTTCACGGTGTGGATTTCGTATGGGCCGGCTTCGGTTGGCGGGGAATGAGGCTGGGCGAGCAGTTCTTGTGCGACCCGGGCCAGTGAAATGTCGACGGTCCACCCGTGCCCGTCGAGGTGCCGACGTCGAAGTGCTGACATGATCCCGGCGGCAAGTAGGTACCCGGCGGAGTGATCCAGAGCTTGGGCTGGCAGAGCACCTGGCCTGCCGGTGGCGTCTGCGTGGATCTGGGCGATGCCGCTGGCTGCCTGGACGATACTGTCGAATCCACGACGCTCGGCCCAGGGTCCGTTTTGCCCCCACGCGCTCACCCGGCCGATGACCAGCCCCGGATGGCGGTTGTGGAGTTCGACCGGCGAGAGGCCGAACTGGTCGAGGCTGTTCGGCCTGTATCCCGTGACAATAACGTCGGCATCCGTCAGTAGCTGTTCGAGGCGGTCTCGATCGGGTTTATAGCCGAGGTCAAGGAGCGCGGAACGCTTCCCTTGCCCGGTGTCGAGGTATTGCCAGGGGAGTTCCGGCATGCCAGGGCTGTCTATGCGCAGGATATCTGCCCCGAAGAAAGCGAGGCTGCGAGTGGCCACCGGCCCGGCTATGACCCGGGTCAAGTCGAGCACCCGAACGCCCTCCAGGGGCGCGTAGCTGTCGGCCGACCCCAGGCTGTGGAGGGCTAACTCTCCGCCCTGCTGCACCAGGTTGATGAAGGGTTCCGTTTCGAGGGTTTGCGCTTGAGGATGCCCTCTCCAACTACTCGGGCTGCGAACCGCGCTGATGACCGCGCCAGAGTCTGCGGCTTCATCCTCCAAATCGAGGGCGCTGCGGCGCGAAATCGCGTGAGCGACAGTCTCGGCGGTGGCGGAACCGTCCATTCTCAGAAGTGAGCGTAAAGCCGCTTCGTGGTGGGGGTAGTTGGCGTGAGTGCGAACCCAGCCGTCGCTCGAGGCAAAGAATCCGGACAGGGGAGCCCACGCCGGCGCAGGGTTCCCGTTCCACCGGAACTGTTGGTCGCTCCGGTAGGCCCCGCGACGAGTTGCGGCGCAATGTTCACCTGCGGAACATCGCTCGCTTTCGGATCGCGCATTCCCGTGCGGACAAGGTGCAGCAGCGAGGCCATGAGCTTGGTCGCTGCGATGCTGTCCGCGGCAAGATCCCCGACAGGCAATGGCGACGAAAGAGGCACCGGCCCGGACGAACGAACACGATCGGCTAGCTCCGGAAGTTCCGCCGAATCGGCGAGAAACGTGCTGAGGAAGGTGCCCATCGGTTGCCTCCCACAAGCCCTCGACCGTTCACACGTGGGCGTGAAACCAGGCGATCATCGGTGGCCCCCACTTTATCCCCACGTCACGGATTGCAATTGATGTCCTGAGGGGCCGAGCAATCACGGGAAGGAATCAAAACGGGGGGAGAGCCGGCGATAGGCCGGGCAACCAACCCTACGGGGGAGATGGTTTGCATCAGTGCGTCCAGTGTGAGGAATGCGTTGTCGGTCGTCTTTGGGATTGAACGCCGCTGGAGTTGCTAGTTTGGCCAGACCACCCGCAGCAGGCGAATGGCTTCATCCAGGGAAACACCCTCAGACGTGCTGATGACTGATAGGTGACGAGCCGCTTCGATTACGGCTCGAGGAGTGGGGCTGGCCTTCGCGCTGACGCGTGTGCTGCCACCCGCACGTGCTTCAACGTAACCATCCGTTTCCAGCGCCCGATATGCCTTGGCAACGGTCCCTGGTGCGACGCCGAGGTCACGGGCGAGTTGCCGCACGGAAGGAAGCTTTTCGCTGGCGCCCATTCGCCCTGCCGCGATCAATCCACTGATCTGTTCGCGGATCTGATCAGCGGGTGGCGTCGACCCCCGGAGTTCGATCTCCATGTCAGGGGACGCTCACTCGTCGACGCGCGGGACGCCGCACACTGCTGAGCGCGATCTCGAACCAGCAAGCGAAGCCGAGCACAGATGCCGCCCCGCCTAGAATCCAGAGCAGCGGGCCAAAAGCAGCAAACGGCGCGATGATCGGGATGATGTCCTCGCCCTGAAATACTCCGACATTGCTTGTCCCGGTATAGGCAAGGAAGGTCAGCACAGCGCCAAGATGCACGAGAAGACCCCCTGCAAAGACACCCATCACGTTCCGCGTTCGTTCCCTCCGAATTGCGGTGTCGTGGAGCGTGTCGGCAGCCAGCGGAGGATGAGCGATCACACTGAGCGTGAATGCCGCGGCTCCAGCAAACAGCGCAATGGCAATAAGGCTCGGGAGTGAGTAGTACCAGCCATAAATCAGGATGCGAATCTCAGCCGCACCAGAATCCATCGCGAACATGCGGTAACGGCCGACATCGTCCGGGCTAGATGCAAATCCGGCCGCAACACTGAGTATGACGACTATCCCCATGAGTGCGCCGGCGAAGACGGGCCACCTGCCTCCCGCGAAGCTGAAGGCAGTCCGCCGCGCGAGCTGCGCAGACCCTCTCGACCGGCGGCCGAGCAACGGCAGCATCAACACGAGAACGCCCGCGAGACCGGAGATGAGCGGAACCACGTACCGCCAATCGCCTGGCACCCAAGTCAGCGGCAAAGGAGAAGTCACTGCTGAGTAAGCGTTATTCCCGCTCAACTCGACGATCAGAGCACCAAAAAGTGCGATGCCGACGCCGACCAGAGTGAAACCGCGTACCATCCGTGGCGAGCCAGCCGCGCCTCTCGGGGGGCGAAGGCCGACCCACAACACGGCAAGGACAAGCCCGCCAATTGGAGCTATCGTCACTGCGAGCATTTCCACTCCTCGGGCCGTATCATTCGATTGATACAGCTGACTGTACCACTCACCTGCTACGGCGCGTCAAGGGTGACGCATGAGGAACCTCTACCGGACGGTCACGGTTGTGTCGTCATGCAGCTCGTCGGACAGTCCGTCTTCCCGCCACGTCACGCGAAACCTCGGTCGTGGTGCGCCGAACGCAGAGCAGACCATGAACTCGAGGCTGTCTCCAGGTGCGATGTCACGTCTGACCTCTTCGTCCGGGCGAATGAAGCCGGTGGGTTCCCCAATATCGGTTAGAAGTGAATTTTGAGCGACGACTGTACCGACGTTCTGCAGGACGTACCGAGCGCCACTCACGTGTTCGTAGAGCCAGCGCACCTCATCCTTTGGCAAGGCAGCTTTGGCGAGGACATTCGCCTCTTCCTGCGCCGCCGCCTGTCGCTCGAACGCCTCGTTGGCCTTTCTCGCGAGGGCGATCGCTTCTCGTTCTGCATGCTCGGCACCCAACTGCGCGGTCTTCGCTTCTCTCCGCGCTTGGACGGCGACCCGCGCCTGAATCACCGCGACGATTGCCGCGGCAATGCCCGTTGCAGCCAAAACAATGTTGATGACAAGTCCGGCGGTATCCATGGACTGAGGCTATCTACAAGCCGCTGACTTGGCTCGAGGGCGTCGATGTGACGTTTGCGCCGGAGGATCCGCTCGCTAGCGAAGTGAGCCACGGCTTGTTCGTAGGAACCACTTACGGATCGCTGGAGCGATTTTGTCGTCTGCAGGGGCGAGACCTGCGAGACTCACCGCATGTCAACTCAAACGGGTACTCAGAAACGAAGTGCTGTGTCTCCGGTGTTCATCGGATTCCTGGGGATGATCATCGTTCCGTTCTGTATCGTGCTCTCGACCACCTCCTGGGATGCACCAGACGGAGCAGATTTTGTGTGGATGGCCTTCGGTACCATAATCGCCTCCACCTTGGCGACGGTCGCGGCGTGGTGGCTGGCGTTCAACCGGATGAAAGCGGGTCGGCGTGACCGCTACTGGTTCTGGGGCGTTGCTGGCATCGTTACTCTCTCCTCGATCGGCAGTATCTTCAGCGTGGCTGAAACTCTGCTGGCGCAACTGATCAATTTATAGAGCGCCAATCCACCGCTCAGCAACCAGCACCATTAGCAGCCGCGGCCGCCCCCGGGTCGGCGAGGCTACGAGGGCAACTCGGCGCACCGCCTCATCATGACTCTTAGCCAGGACCGGGCATAAGCTTCGTGGCCCCTCAACGGGGGTTTTGCTTATAAGAAGCTATCTTCCTATAGTTAGCGTTATGGCACGCAGACGACCAGGTACTTTGTTTCCGATCGAGGTGGACATCCTTCAGAGTGGGCTCGCACTCCAGGCGAGCGAGGGCAGCTTCTATGGCTTCGCCTTGGCCAGGCAGCTCGCGTCCCGTGACGAATCTGCACTCACCGGTCACGGCACGCTCTACAAAGCGCTGTCGCGGATGGCGGAATCGGGCATCCTCGATGCCAGCTGGGAAGACCCGGCACGGGCCGAGTCCGAAGGGCGCCCCAGACGCCGGCTGTACACCGTGACGGCGGAAGGTTCACGAGCCCTCGTAAAGGCGCAGGCGGAAACGAACCGCGATGAGGCGATCGCGCCTCGGATCGCACAGGCAGGGGCGACTTTCGCATGAGCGTTCTGACATCGATGCCTTACCACCATGCCGTTGACCGGGTCTCTCGCTGGTGCTCGTGGTACACCCGCGAAGTTGATGTCCAGGCGGCCGACTGCCGGCGCGACGAACTCGCCTCGGACCTGTATGAGCACGCGATCTGGGCCGATGAATCGGGAACCACGCCGCGCGCCCTGGCTCGCGCAATACTCAGCCGTGCCGTGAGGGGCGCTCCCGCTGACCTGAGTTGGCGTCACGCGCAGCGAAGGCAAGTCGCCCTGGCGGACCCGACCGGCTTTCGTAAGCTTCGGGTCGAGGGCGCCGTATCGGCGCTCGTTCTGGTCGTGGCTTCCGCCGTGCTGGGCTGGGGTCTCTTCGTGCTCACCCGGATTGCGCTCAGCGTGATCGGGGAACAGATCCGGCCGGGCTCCGCAACCGCACTGACCATCGCCTCGTCTACTGTCCTCGCTGTCGGCGGACTAGTGCTGCTGTCTCGGCGCCGGACACGTGTCCTGGGTGTTCTCGTCATGGTGCTCGCGAGCTTTGGGCTTGTTCACTTCGGCCTTTTTCAGCTTTACTCCCTCAGCGCCACGGTGGGTGCCCTGACCTTCACGATGCCAGGGTGGGGACTCGCCAGCAAGAGCCTCATCGCCGGGCTTGGCTTGTTCTTCACTGCGGCAGCGATCTGGTGGTGGCCGGAGCATGTCACGGCCCTTGCCGACACCGGCACCCGGTTTAAGACAATTGGAGAGATGGCTCGATGAAGAAGAAACTCGCACTCGGAATCGGTTTGGTCGGAGCTGGGCTTCTGGCCCTCTCGCTGACGGTCTTCGGGATGGGCGCGGCGGCCACGCTCAATCCTGCAGCCACGGACTCGCCATCCTTACGCGCGGGCGAAACCGCCGTCGTCCCCGCCGAGGCTGTTACCCCCACACCAACCGGCACCCTGGGCACGTCGGTGACGTCGGAAGCGGGCGCGATCGAACCTGCCGACAACGCTGATCCGATGGCATCCGAGGCATTCAAGGCGATGACCCCCGATGAACAGGCCAACGGCAGGGAATGGATGGAGACTCAGACCATCACGGCCGCCTGCATGAAAGACAAGGGATACGAGTACACCTTCGAACCGTTCTGGAAAAGAGACAGCGCTGTGCTTCCAGTGATGTGGGAGGACACTCTTCCAACCTTCGAGCGGGCAGCCGCCCGCCTCGCACTCGACGGTGACACCGGAGGCGGCGCCGACTACCACTGGGACGACGCTGGATGCTGGGGCTACGCCGTCCACGTTATGGGCAACGACAACAACCACTGACGAGCCGCTGTTCCGGGGGAAACAGGCGTGCCCAAGCGGCCGACACCGCCGCCCGCAAGCCACACCCCTCACGCCTGATCTCAGAAGCCGGACATTTCCTGGCAGCGATTTTCGCGAAACGGGGGAATGGCATGTTGCTCACCCCAGGGTGCCGCAGAGGAGTTGTGCCAAATCGATTCCAAGGGGGGCCGGTTCATTGGCCGGTCGGTAGGTTAGTTCGTGAGAAACAGTGAGTCCGCGAGACGGCGTGGCAGGCAGTTGGATCAGCCAATCCGGCATGGACAGTTGACGCGTCGGGGGCCGTGGCGGACGGTAGCGAAAACGCTTGTGTTCACCTTAGGTGTCCTTCTGGTCAGTGGGGGCTCCGTTGCCGCGGTTGCCACCTGGGACCTTGCGAGCAGTGTCAAGCCAGGCGTTCACCTGGCCCTGACGCCCGGAGACAAGGCCGCTCCCGGCGCGGAGGTGAGCGCGATCGCCGGCGGGGTGAACCTGCTATTGACTGGCACTGACACCCGCACCGGCCAGGGCACGGCCTTCGAGAATAGCGCCGGGTTGGAGGGTAGCTCCGGCGCGGGAAACAACGACGTCACAATTTTGCTGCACATTGCACAGAACCATCAGAGCGTGAGCGTAGTCAGTTTTCCCCGCGACCTGATGCTGGCCGTGCCAGCGTGCCCGCAGCCGTCCGGCGGAACCACACCGGCATCCAGCCGGGTGATGCTCAACACAACTCTGTCCCGTGGCGGCCTGTCCTGCGTAGTGCTGACGATCGAGAAGCTGATTGGTATCCAGATTCCCTACGCCGCTCAGGTCAGCTTCGACGGTGTAACCGCCATGTCCGACGCCGTCGGAGGGGTCACTGTCTGCCTGGCAACACCGGTCAACGACCTGTATACGAATCCGCCGCTGCACTTGGCGGCCGGCCAGCAGACTCTCGTTGGTGCGGACGCCCTCTCGTTTCTGCGCAGCAGAAAGGGTGTGGGCGATGGCAGCGACCTGGGTCGGATCAGCAACCAGCAGGTCTTCATGGCCGCCTTGGCCCGGAAAGTCGTAAGCGGCGGCGTCCTCGGTAACCCGATCGCGCTGTTCTCCCTGGCCAAGGCCGTGACCAACAACATGGTCCTCTCTGACACGTTGACGAATCCGACGACCCTGGTCCAGATCGCTGTCGCGCTCAAAGACACCGGTCTTTCGAACATGGTCTTCCTGCAGTATCCCACCGTGTCTGACCCAACCGAGTGGGGACGGGTCATCGCCGAGTCCAGCGCCGCCGAAGTTCTGAACATGGCGTTAGTCGCGGATCAACCATTGCAGCTCACCGGCGACCCGGGACCAGGGGCGGTACGCGCGAGCAGCGCACCGGTCGTCCCCGGTCCCGTGACAAGCGCGACCCCACAAGCCACCTCGACGTCGCCACCCGTGTCAACGCCTGCGGCGGCCCCTGCTCCCGCTCCGACTGATGCGGTGCTGCCGACCAGCGTCACCGGACAAACCGCAGCCGAGCAAACTTGCACGAAGGGCAACTAGTGTCCAGCGCAGTTAGTCCGTCGTGGTGGTCGTTTGAGGGAGTCGAGAATTTGTTCTGCTTCGTCCAGATGAACGAGTTCGGGTTTTCGTTCCGCTCTTTGACCTAGCTGCGGATGTCAGCTTCGAGCGCTTGAACGCTGCGATGATCTGGGCACTGAAGGTGGTCGGCGGTTGCGTAGGCGAAGAAGCATGCCCGTAAGCCGGGCCCTGAGCGCACACATCCACGCGATGACAGCGCNCGCTGCACTGGGTGACCGATAGCCCGACCGAAACAGCTTCGCGATCTGGTGCGCGAATTGCGACAGCGCGGGCCGCGCATTCGTGAAGCAAAGCGATATCACCGCTCTTTTATAAGGGCTTATACGATCGAGTAAACAATCTGTTTACTCGGGGCTATATTGTTCTATTTATGGAGCTTTAGACGAATCCTTTCAAGCCAGGCGCAGGGCGGGTGCCACCGGTTCTGGCAGGCCGCTCCGACCTGCTCAGTGAATTCCGCACACGGCTGTACCAGGCGCGGGAAACGGGGGAGGGGGAGAGGCCTTGGATCATTTCCGGGCTCCGCGGCGTAGGGAAGACCGTGTTGCTCAATCAGCTCGGACGCGACGCGGCCGAGCTGAAGTTGATCTTCATCAAAGTCGAGGCCTCGACCAGCAAGCCCCTGGCCGTCGCGCTGGCCAAGGAGTCCACCTCGCACTTCGACGAGTCCTCTCAAGCTCTGACCGTGCCAAAGCGCTCTGGTCCAAGGCCGCCCGCGTACTTCGTTCATTCCAAGTGCGTGTCGACCCGTCAGGGACCTACTCCTTCACTGTCGACGTTGAACCGGAGCGCGGCGTAGCCGACAGCGGCGATCTCGCCGTCGATCTCCAGGAGCTATTGGAGACCATCGGGCTTGCAGCGCGTGAGGCCAATACGGTTATCGTGCTGGCCGTCGATGAACTCCAAGAAGCCTCATCCGAGGATCTCGCGGCTCTCAACGTCGCCCTGCATAACCTCGGTCAAGACGTCTTCCCCGTCCCGGTCATGTTCGTCGGCGCGGGGTTGCCGTCCCTGACTGCCGTGCTCGCTGACGCGACCAGCTACGCGGAGCCCCTCTACGACTATCGTCAGATCGGTTTGCTCGACACCGCCGCGACATCTGACGCCCTGACTGTCCCGGCCCGTGCCCACGGAGTCGACTGGGAGCCTGACGCCCTGGATGCAGCGGTGACAGCGACGGGGGGATACCCATGCTTCATTCAAGCCTGTGGCAGTCATGTCTGGGCCGTCAGGGCCACGGACACCATTTCTCTGCAGGATGCCCAACTCGGGATCGAGTCAGCGCGAAGTGAAGTGGAACAAGGCCTGTATCAATCGAGGTGGGAGCGGGCTACCCCGACTCAGCGGGCCTTCATGTCCGCAATGGCCATCGACGACGATGCCCCCTCTTCAATGGCCGAACTCGTGACCCGGTTGCGGAAGAAACGCACCACGGACCTCTCCGTCAATCGTCGAGACTTGATCCGGAGCGGTCACATCTACACGCCAGAACGCGGTTTCGTCGCGTTCACCGTGCCCGGCATGGCGGACTACATCGGCCAACAAGGAGAGTAACCCCCGAATCATCCGCGCCGACGTCGGCACCTGCTCATTCCTGCGCGGACGTCAACACCGTCTACTTGAATCCAGACTCCCGCGTCTGTAAGTGGTAACGGCCAGGGGGATCCCGAGCGACCAAGCGCGTAGCTGACGTCAAGACCGAAATAGCGCCTATTGTTGCCGAATAAGCCCGCCGATCAAGACCAGCCATCCGATATGGGATCCTGCGGCGGGAACCTATTGACGATGCGGAGCGAGGATTACTCCCCTTCCCGGCTCATCAAACAGGATGAAGAATGCTGAACATCAATTTGGCAGGCCGAGGAACCTCTGAACGAAGCATGGAAAATGCTTGTTTGAGTCGCGCCGGATATCTGGCTCGACTAGGCTCTCCTTCGCAGTTCAGCGGGCTGCGACACAAGAATGGTGGTTGCGGTGAAGGCTTCGGGACTCGACCTTAATTCTCGGTTGAGGCGCTACCCGTGGGTATCGCGGGCGCTGAACGCGGAAGCTGTTTATGGCACCGTTCTGACCGCTGGTCTGATTTCCGCGTTCTCCCTCTACAACCCGGGGCTACCTGTCCTGATTGCCCGCACTGTCGGCACCGTGTTGGTGTTTTGGGGCGCACACGTGTACGCGGAAATCGTCGGGAATCGGGAGATGAGCTGGCGGGAAGCGGTCCGCGAAGCCCTGCAACGCTCCGCTGGATTGCTTTGGGCCCTTATCGTCCCGGTGGTCTGCCTGGCCGCAGCCGCTGTCCTTAGACTGTCGATGGCTGCCGGAGTCGACATCTCGCTGTGGGGAGCTGTGGTCACCCTCGCCGTGTTGGGATGGTGGGCAGCCCGACAACGCCGTGCCACCCTCCCGGCGAAGCTCGCCACCGCCGCCGGCACCGCCGGCATGGGCTTCGCCCTGATCGCCCTCAAAGCGCTCGTACACTGACCGTTCCTGGGTAGCCGCTAAGCCGCCCGAATTGAGCCGGTCTAGTAGATCTCCAGCAACACGCGGATCAGTTCGTTCACGGTGTGCGCGGCGTTCGCCTGGTTCCGTAGCGGACGGTTCGGAAGCACCACGTAGTGGTTACGGCGCCCGCGTTTCTCCCGCTCCAGGTAATCGGCGTCCTCAAGATCGTTGAGGAGCGCGACAGCCGAGCGACCTGGACGAGCGTGGTCGCCTTGGTCCTGGCCGTGGCCTTGTTCGCGTTCATCCTGGCCAAGCAAGCCCAATGGGCGTCCAAGAAGCGCAACAACGTGGCGCTGCGGCACATGGCCACGACCCGGCAGTCCGCGGTGCTGCGCGCGAAACTGCGGGCGAAGGAAGCTGCGCAGCTGCACCCGGCCGCGGTGAACCTGCCGGCGGGGGAGCGGGTCGGCCGCCTCGTCGGACGGAGGAACCGGTGGGTGTATCAGGGGTGGCGGGACCTGGGCGTGTGCGTGTTCGGCACCGGCCGCGGGAAAACGTCCGCCCTCGTGATCCGGCACATGCTCGAAGCCCCCGGCGCCGCCATCATGACGTCCAACAAAGTCGACGGCGTCCGCGAAACCCTCGCCGGCCGGGCCAGCCACGGCCAGGCATTCAACTTCGACCCCAACCGCATCTACCGCCAGGGCCTACAACCCGACTTCGTGTTCAACCCGCTCGACTACATTCGCAGCGCCGCGGATGCCCGCGAGCTGGCCGCGATCTTCGAGGCATCCACCCGGAAGGCGTCTGACCGGGGCGGGGATTCCCAGTTCGATACGGCGGGGCGGGACATGCTCGCGTACTTCTTCTACGCCGCCGCCCTCGAGCACGAACCCCTCTCCCAGGTGTTCGCGTGGATCACCCGGGCTGAGGGGTATGACGTGCAGCAGATCCTCGCCCGCCAGGGGAAGACCGGGCCCTCTTCTACGATCGAGGGCATCCTGAGCTGACCAGACAAAACCAAGGGCAGCGTCTACGCCACCGCGCAGCGCATGGCATCCGCCCTCGCCGACGACGACCTCCTCGCCTGGACCGACACGTCCGGCATCCGCCGGTTCGACCCGGCCGCGTTCATCACCAGCACCGACACCCTCGTGCTCCTCTCCAAAGACGGTGAAGGATCCGGCGGCGCCATCCTCACCGCCCTCATCCGCGCCATCTGCACAACGGCCGAAACGGCCGCGCAGCGAAACGGCGGCCGGCTCCCGGTCCCGCTGGTGATGGAGCTCGACGAGTGCGCGAACATTGTCCGCTGGCCCGAACTACCCTCGGTGTATTCCTTCTACAGGTCGATGGGCATCATCCTCAACTCCTACTTCCAATCCCGCGCCCAAGCAATCGACGCGTTCGGGAAAGACGGCTGGCAGACCCTCTGGGACGCCGCCGCAACCCACGTCTTCGGCGGAGGATCCGGCGACGACGACTTCCTCCGCTCCCTGGCCGCCCTCATCGGCGAACACGACGAAATCACCTACGGCAGCTCCACCGGCAAAGACGGCCACCAATCCACCTCCACCAACACCCGCAAGGTCAACACCCTCGACATCGCCGCCCTCGGCTCCCTCCCCGAATGGCGCGCCATCGTCTTCAGCTCCAAATGCCGACCCGTCATGGTCAACACCGTCCCCTGGTTCCGCGACAAAACCCTCACCACCACCATCAACCGCACCCCAACCAAGACACCGAACCCCACGCCGGCACCGGTCACAGTGCCCGACGACACCACTGCAGCGGAGGTAGCAGCGCATGGCTGAGTACGACGACTTCGAATCGACCATCACCGAGGAGGACCCGGTCGACGTTCGCCAAATGTTCCTCGACTGGCTGACCGGCCACCTCGCCACCGTCGGGGTCGTCGGCACCAAACCCACACCGTGGTGCACCCAATGGTGGCTACACCCCGAGGTCGTCGCCAGGTTCAAGGCCCTCTGGCAGGCCAGCATGCAAGCTGACGCCAGCGTCATGGACGGTGACGCCGGCGCTGTGTCGTCCTGGTGGATCAACCACTGGGACCGCCACGCCGCCGTGATCTTCGACAAAGGAAACGCGCCCTTCCGCGACTGCGACCCTGACCAGGGTCATCTCTACCGTCGCAGGGACACCACCGCCAGGATCGTGCCTGCGTCGATGCCTCCTGACGACGTGGAGCTCTAAAAGAAGGGGTACGCCACGTCATTCTTAGAGCGTGCCCCGATAGAAATTAATCATTAATCGACGAATTATCGACGCGAACGGAGCTGTTCGACGGGGGATCAGCCCGCGCACGCGTATTGCTGGGTAGTGGCCATGTCCAGCCCGAGTTACTTGCAGTTGCGGAAAACGACTTGATAGACTTACCGCTATGGAAAACAACTTGACGCCGAGCGGGCCGGATGACGCCCGAGTCGTATCCGGGCTCCTTGAGGAACTCCAAGCTGACCGGGCCCGTCTTGTTGAGAAGGTCCGGGCCCCGAAATGGCTTGCACCTGGATTCGGACTCATCGCAGCCAGCTACGTGATGACACCCGCCTTCCCCGGCGAGGGCGCCGGGGGCTTCGTGCTGAGCACGGCTCTTGTTGCCGGAATTCTGTTGGTGGCCCTGTCATACCGGGTCACAGGCATCAAATTCACGCGGTTTGGGGTGCAGGCGTGGGCGGCATTCGCCGCCGCAGTGGTCGGCACGCTCGCCCTCTTCAGCGTCTCCCTGGGGCTGGCTGCCAGCGGCTTATTGTGGTGGATTGCGGTTCCAGCAGTCGTGGCCTCTGTATGGGTCTTCTGGCTCGCGAGCCTGATCTTCTCGACGATGCGAGAGCGTCTTCGCCATGTCCGCTGATGGTATTTTCAACGAGATCATTCATGCACCCCTGCGATTGCGGATATGCGGACTCCTCCGCTCGGTCGATGAGCTGGACTTTGCCGTACTCCGCGATACGCTCGGCGTCAGCGACGCCACGCTCTCGAAGCAATCGAAGGCACTCATTGACGCCGGCTTCGTCAGCGTCACCAAAAAAACATCAGAATCGCGCGACGACTCCCGCCGCATCACCTGGCTTCGCCTCACCGCAACGGGGAGAAACGCATTCGACGACCACATTCGTGCGCTGAGGAAGATTGCAGTTGGCCTCGATCACCTCGACAACGCGGATGCGTGATCCTGAGGCGTCCTACTGAAGGCCTTAGACCACTAATCCTTTGCGGAACCCCAAACGGGAACGGCATCACGGCGTGCTGGTTGAGAACTCGCGTAATTGTCCAACAGGCCGCTGAACAACTGTCCTACAAGCTGTGGGACATTCAGCAGCGAGCACCTCGAGAGTGTTACGCGCAGCCATTTGTCCAAGCTCTTTGCCACCTCAAGGACACCGATCACTGAATCTCGGCGAATCGATGCAAGAGCATGACTAAGCGTCTTCCAAAAGAGTATCTACTCCATCGGCCGCCCCATGTTTAATGCTGTGAATCAATGGTCTAAATTTCCGGACGGTCGACTGGTCTCAAGCTCAAGGTAATACTGTAAGCCAGTGCAAAATATGCATAATATGTGGCCAACGGCCGCGGAACTTACTTGTGGCAATAAGTGTGTGCCACCTCTGGTCCTGGCTGCGTCTCACGGAACAGGAGTTCGGCATGAACACTTCGCAGAAGGTCGCTATCGTCACCGGTGCGTTCGGGGGGATCGGTCAGGCCACCGCCCTCAAACTTGCCACGGATGGCGTCGCCGTGGTCTGTGCCGACCTGCTCGGCGCCGTGGAGACAGTGACCACGATCACCGCTGCGGGTGGCAAAGCTGTCAGTAAATCCATCGATGTCAGCAAGGCCGCGGACTGGGAGCGTCTCATCGCTGAGGTCACGGCCGAGCTCGGGGGCGTCGACTACCTGGCCGCCGCCGCTGGGGTCGTCAATAGGATGAGCCCGGACACCGCCGTCGACCTGACCGAGGCGGCCTGGGATCACGTCTTGGGGGTCGACGCCAAGGGCGTCTGGCTCGGCATGCGCGCGGTCATCCCAGTGATGATCCAGCGCGGTGGTGGCCGGATCGTCAACATCTCGTCACTCGCGGCCCACCGGGGCCTGCAGGGCCTTGCGTCTTACTCCGCAGCCAAAGGGGCGGTCGAGGCGCTGACCCGTCAGACCGCCGTCGAATATGGCCGTCAGGGAATCCTCGTCAACGTGGTGGCACCAGGAACAATCGAAACCTCAATAAACGCGGCAACGTTGGCGACGCCCGCAGGGGCAGCATCAAGTTCAGGCACGACGGCTTTGGGCCGGTGGGGTCAGCCCGCCGAACTGGCGGCTGCGGTCGCATTCCTGCTGCGTGAGGGGTCGTTTATCACTGGACAGGTGTACTTGGTCGACGGCGGCTGGTCGATTACCGGCGGCGTGGAGTACGGCGACTCGCGCACCATGTAGTACTGGCGACGGGAAGGCGCGCACATGTCGCCCTCCCGTCGCTGTGCCTGAGTTGCGGTGGTCTGCCCGCCCCACCGGAGCGGGCAGAACCTTCTGCCGACAGATGTTTGAGTCCTTGTCGCTCGGACCTCAACCGGGACCGGCTCGCAGATCAGCCAGCGTCTACCTTCGAGGCCGCGAGGAGGACGTCGAATCTGATCAGCTTGAGGTCTGACGCCACTCAGTTGATTTCGCCGAGCGGAGCGTCGATTTCGGCCCAGGGGCCGGCTCGACCTCGGGCAGCGCCGACCTTACGTGCAGCTCTCCGATCGACGCGGGCAGCGCCGACCTTACGTGCAGCTCTCCGATCGACGCGGGCAGCGTCTCCCCGGCCTCGCTGGATGTACCCGACCCCAGCCCGCGACGTGTCGCCGCAAGCAAGGGCGCTATCCAGTCCCGAACGAGCTGGGCACGATCTGCACGAGGCCGCACGCCGGGCATGTTGGCTCGTCCGACGGGATACCGTCGTCTTCCATTGGGTCGAGCGTGCCTTCATCGTCCAACGACCCACGGTGGTTTTCTACAGGGGCGAACAGGCTTCACTTTTCGGAGGGAGCCCACAGGAGCCATGGGTGCCCTTGGCCTGCTCGGGCCACTCGTTCCACGCCGCCTCTCCTAACTCGTGGGGTACGTCGGGTCTGCGAGCAGGGTCACCCGGCCGAGCGGCCGGTGCTCATCATCGTGGACGGCCAAGTCCGCGCCGAGTCCCGCCCGGATCCCGGCTGCCGCGCATGCCCGTACGTGCTTCACCGCCCCGTACAGCCCGTCCCGGTCGGTGAGGGCGAGGAAGTCAGCGCCGGCGGCGGCCGCCTGGTCGACGAGGGCCTCGGGCATGGTCACGCCGTAGTGCGGCGAGTACGCGGAGGCAACGTGGAGGTGCGGGAAGCTCTGTCGCATCCGTACCTCCAACCCCTACTGTCGAACGTTTATTCGATATGGGGAGTGTAGGTCCGGGCTCTGACACTGGCAAGGTCTACCTACGACAGGCGGAGGCCGCTAACGGATTAAATGAGTGGAGTTGGCCTATCCACCGGGGTCAGGGCGGATGGTCGTTCACGCGTGGCCGGGTCGACGGGGGGCGCTTCGCGGCGAGTGGTCATTGGCTCGTGGTAAATGAGGGCCCCCGGAATGAGTGCAGGTATCTAACATCTTCACCAGTCACGGAGGCCCTCATGTGGCACGTCAACGTGATTGTGTCCTTTCGTGGGGAATTGCTCGGCACCTGACGCGGTCAGAGAAACCGGTTGGGATGCGTTACGCCGAGCGTTTTGAGGGCGCGTGTGAGCATTTCTTCGATTCGTTCGGGGAGGTCGGCGCGTTCCGTGAGCCGATTGGATATTTCCTGCACGCCGAAGAAGTACGCGACCAGGAGCCACGCCTCCCGATCGTGGTCCAGGCCGGCAGGCATCTCTCCGGCGTCCTCGGCCTCGCGGAGTAGCAGCCCGATTCGCGCTACCCAGCCGACATACGGTGTTGGCAGGGTGGCTGGGATCAGTTGATACTCCCGCATCAGTCGCACTGCGGCCCGCACGCGGACGTCGTTTTGGAAGGCGTCGGCCACGCCCCGGATCGAGGCGACGATCGCTTCCATGCCGTGAAGCGGCGGGGCGTCGTCGAGCACGTTGGCGAATGGTGCGCGGGAGAACGCGGAGCGTATAAGTTCCAGGGCGATATCCGACTTGGCGCTGAAGTGGTACTGAACCTGGCCCTTTCCGGTCGCTGCGGTCTCGGCGATGAGGCCAATCGAAGCACCCGCGTAGCCACGCTCGGCGAATTCAACCGCAGCGGCGGCCAGAATGCGTTCGCGCATCTCCGCCGACCGAGAATCGTGGCGTGCCAATCGTGCCTCCCGAGATTAACCAAAGTCCGAACCTGACCCGCTGTGGTGTTGACTCCGTGAACGAGGCCACATCCGGACGGACATCCGCGAGCAGTGCTGTTCAAGCGTAACCATCACCCCCCGAAAGCCCGTGCCCCAGAGTACTGTACGATCGTACAAGTCCCGGCGAGATTAACGTCTCGATGCAATGTGGGGATACCGGGGGGTCCGGGACGATGGCTTCCCCAGTCAGATTGATCTCTGACTGGGGCCGCCAATCCGACTGCGTCACGGGTGAAAGCGAAGAAGACGTTGGGTGTCTGCATCGCTGCAGTTGCGCCGCCGCTTCGAGCCGAACGGCTGCGCGCCTGCGCGACTGGGAGTTACCGAGTCGTAGCCGCGAAAAAGCCCCGGCGTCGCTGCACCTGGGGGAGGTGAGGAATCTGCCGGGGCCAATCCTTGTGGAGTGGGGGGACTCCGTTAATAAGGGTACGAAGGATCGTCTAAATACCGGCTGGGTGGACCCGCGTGTCGATGAATATCTATGAGACCGACTAGCCACCAAAAGAGACCACCTGGAGGTGTCGCCCGAACGTGGTTGCTGTAGACGGGACCAGAAGGGGTATCCGGACTCTCTGCGGGACGTCGGCCGCCTCGATCGAGAGGGGAACGCCTTACGGCTCAGGGTCGCGAGCCTCGGGACCTAAAATCGCCTCATGGCTAACCACGGCGAATTCCAGATTGCTGAGTTCGGTTTTCCAGGCCCGCTTCGGGATCGGCTGGTCGGCGCCATCCTGGCCGGCACGAAGACCTCCACCAGCTCGACACTCGTGGAGTACTCGATAGAGGACGAACCGCTGCCGATCATCGGGAACATGCAAACGGTCGTGGATTCAAACGTGGCCGCGGTGGCGACTATCCAGACGGTTTCGGTCGAGATTGTCCGACTTGCTGACGTCGGCCTCGAGCATGCGCGCGAAGAGGGCGAAGGATTCGACTCCGTAGCCGCCTGGCGGCGCGGTCACGAAGCCTTCTGGCACAGCGCGGAGATGCGTGACTTCCTCAACAACCCAGACTTCACAGTCGATGACGAAACGCTCGTCGTGCTGGAGCGGTTCCAATTGATTGAGGTGCTCAGCCAGGCAGACCGATGGCCCTCATGCCGGCAGCCGAACCCTGTGCGGGCTCGTTTCGCAGAGCCTTCAGCGATCTGCGGACCGGTGCAGGCGGCGCGGCGTCACAGCTCTCTTTCGTGCGGGCGCGGCACGGCACCACTCTGGTCACCCAGGTATCCCCGGACGATCGCGATAACGTCCGCTACCGACAACGCTGGTAACGACGAAACTGCCGCGATTCCGGCATTCGACTGGGGCGACGATCGCGGCCATGGAACCCACCGCTGACCGGGACGTGACCTTTGCATGCGCTTCCCCCGAAGGGGGTGCACGACAAGATGCATCTCCAGCCGTGAATCCCGACAGACTGAAGGTGATTGATCTTCCAGGGGGCGAACGATGGCTGTGCCGAATCAAGTTGGGTCCATGCGTCAACCGACGATGACTGTGGCTGACTCAATAATCCAACAGTTCATCGATGAACTTGGGCGGCAGGAGGGAATGGGGGTAGTCGCCCATAAGTTGGGGCTGATATTCCTCGATGACCGCTTCCCTGCAGAAGCAAGCGTCCGCACTGTGCTCTCCGCCGGAGTCAACCAATGATCAAGGTCCAACGACTTCACGTCCGGAACTTCCGAGGGATCCGAACGTTTGATTTCGATCTTGCAGGTCGCAATTTCGCCGTGGCTGGTCGGAACGGAACAGGCAAGAGCGGGGTCATTGACGCAATCGAATTCGCTCTAACCGGCACCGTTTCACGTCTTTCCGGCCACGGAACGCGCAGCGTTTCAGTAAAAGCTCATGCGCCCCACGTCGACTTCGCGAACGAACCTCAAAGTTCCTTCGTAACGATGGTTTTCACCATTCCGGGATTGGAAGGCGACATCTCCGTGACTAGAAGCGTCAAGGATGCAACGAAGCCGGTGCTCACCCCGAACAGCGCGGAAGCCAAAGCTGCTCTCGAATGGGCCGGAATTCATCCCGAGTTCGCCCTCACACGTCGCGAGATCGTAAGTTTCATTTTGGCTGAAGGGAAGGGCCGAGCAGACGTTGTTCAAGCCCTTCTGAGGCTCGAGAAGATCACGAAGACGCGCACTCTTCTTCAAAAGATCGCGAATGCCGACGCCAAAGATGCTAAAGCGCAAGAGACTCAACTGAGCGTTGAACGCGTGGCTCTTCAATCGGTGGCCGGCTCTCCGATGGCTTCGGAGGATGAGCTTCGCGTCGAGGTGGACATCCTTCGCACGGAACTGGATCTACCTCCACTTTCGGGTCAGATGACTCGCTTGAACATCGTCCAAGGCGTCGAGAAACGCGACAGCCAAACCGGTCCATCCGCCTATCGTGCACAGTGGCTGAAGGACCTCGACGGCTTGAGCAGTCAGCTGATGTCGGCCGGGCCCGGAACACTGGTCACTGACATTGACACGGTCATCGCAACCGCAAGCACAATGAGTTCCGACACGAAGTTGATTCTCAATATTCAGGCTGATTCTTTTTTGCGCGACGCGCTCGACATGTTTGACGGCGAGCATTGCCCCGCTTGCGGCACGGAGTGGGATGCTTCCGATTTTCGGGAGAATGTTCTCTCGAAAAGGGGTGAAAGCGAGACAGCGGCGGCAAGCGTGAGAGCACTCGGCACGCGCGCCGTGTCGCTACTGCCCCCCTTGCGCCAGATTTACGCGGTATTGGCTGTCGTTGATCGATTCAAGGCAATGCTTCCAGGTGCTGCGGATCTGTCTCGCTTCGCCGCCCTTGAGCCGGACGTCAAGAACCTCGGCGTAGCACTGGCGGGGGTGAGGGGCCCTGAGGAACTGGGGCGTTTGGCGGTAAGCGCGCCATTGAGTCTGAACCTCATCTCGGACTTTGAGATCGAAGTTCGCAAACTTGTGGAAGCGCTCCCGGTGCAATCGGATCAAGACGCACTGCGTGTGCGGCTTCACCTGATAGCGGATCGGAAGGAGTCCTACGACAAGGCATTCGGTAGGTTCAAGACTGCGCAAAGTCTCTCGACCCAGTCGGGAAATGTCTTCAAGCTCTTCGACGACTCAGCTCGCGATGGTCTCTCAGCGATCTACAAGAAAGTACAACAGCTATTCGCTCGGCTCTATGCAATCGTCAATCACGACGACGAGGGGGATTTCTCAGCGGCGTTGACCCCGAATGGCCCCGCCCTCGACATGCAAGTCGCCTTCTACGACAAAGGAATGCACCCACCGGGCGCGTACCACAGCGAAGGCCATCAAGATGCCATGGGATTATGTCTCTACCTGGCATTGATGAAGCACACTCTGGGCGCGAGCTTCACATTTGCTGCTCTCGATGACGTTCTAATGTCAATCGATTCCGGCCACCGTGGAAGCGTTGGGAAGATGCTCCTTGAGGAGTTCCCGGAGACGCAATTCATAATTACCACTCATGATGAACAATGGATGCGGCAAATGAAGTCACAGGGATTGGTGACGAAGAAGAACCTCATCCACTTTCGAGATTGGAATGTGGACAACGGCCCAGTAAATTGGGCTAGTTACGATCCTTGGACAGAGGTTGAAGCGTATGTGGCGACAGGGGATGTTCGAGGGGCAGCTGCGTCATTGCGGTCATACCTAGAGTATGTTTCCAGAGAATTGTGCGAGAACCTCGACGCCAGCGTGAGGTATCGATCGGACGGACACAACACCCTCGGCGAGTTGCTCCCCAAAACAGTCTCGGCACTCCGAGAGACACTGCGAAAGGGAAAAGCCTCGGCGAACTCGTGGAACAAGAGCGACGAGATTGCGAAACTCGACGCATGGGACACGAGCATTCTTGACGCTTACCAACGCTCGCAAGTTGAGGAGTGGCCGATCAACGCAGCGCTTCACTTTAACGCCTGGGCCAGCTTTGAGCGCGTTGACTTCGTAACTGTCGTCGAAGCCATGCGGAGCTTGGTCGAGCAATTTCGCTGCGTCGACTGTCTTGGGTTTGTTTCGTTGACGGGCAACGAGAGCGGGCGGACTGGACTCACGTGCCCCTGCTCCACGAAGCACATCAACCTGACCACGAAGCCAACCCTCACCGGGCAAGCTAATTGCGGCGGCGGGCGATAATCGCCGCATGCGGCCGCTGGCGGGGATCGGCTCTTGTGTGCGTTTCTACTATGTCGAAGCCAGCAGCAGCGAGCTCATCATGCATCACCCAAACCGGCCAGTAGTAGGCCGTGACGATTGCATGATCGAACGCTTCGATCTGTTCACCTTCGAAGAATCCGAGAAGCAGTGTTCCGTCAGGCCGGATGCAGCGGGCGAACTCGTTGAGGACCGCCGACACATCATGGGGCGGGGTGTGGATGATCGAGTACCAAGAGAGCACCGCGGCGAGTGTGCCGTCGTCGGCTGGTAGAGCTTCGAGCGTTGCCACTCGAAATGAAACCTCAGGGAATCGGGCAGAGGCGCTTTCGATGAACTCATTCACCATGTCAATACCTTCGACGGCCACACCGTGATCGTGCAGAAGCTTTGTCCAATGGCCGGGGCCGCATCCGGCGTCGATCATTGGGCCGCCGATATGGCGAGCCCAGACAGAGATCAGTTTCCGATCTTCTGGCGGCATCGCAGTGAGCGTTCCGAGTGCTTCCGTGTACTCGCCAGCTCTTGCCCCGTATGCGCGTCGCACTGAATCAGTCAACATGCAACCAACCTATCTGTGGGGTCTGTCTGAGACCGATGGGCCCTCGATCTCGGTGCGAAACGAATCGTCTCTCCCCGGGAAACGGTTATCGGGGTAACTCATCAGTCAGGTCGAAGTTCATTTGAACACGCCGGCCGTATCCGAGTCCTCGCTGTTGCTCTGTCACTAGCAGATCTCGAAGAAAACCAGAATCGGGATCACGCTCGATGAAGCCACAGCTCAAGTAGAAGGGAGCGTTCCACGGAACGTCCGCGAACGTTCGCAGGGTGACCCGTTTGCATCCGCGCAGTCTTGATTCGCTCTTGACTGCTTCGACGAGCGCACGCCCATGCCCGCGGTGCGCCGCTGACGGCCTGACCGATAGCTGCTCCAGATGACCGCTGCCACGGACTTCGAGGACGTGGGCAAACCCGATCGCATCCGATCCTGGCCTGTCGCTGGCTACGAGGATGAAGCCATTCTGCTGTGATGGCTTCGAATAAGACGGAGCAGGCCGCCAGCCTTCTATCGAGAACACGGTCGCGAACAGCGTGTCAGCTTCATTCTCGATCGCTTCAAGAAGTTCCAGATCGTCGGCCCTCGCTTGTCGAACAAATGTCTTCAACATGACTCCGAGAGTAGCTTGACGAAGGGTGGCGCGAAGTCGACGTTTAGGGGCGCACATCCGGCGCAAATTCGCCGAAGTTCCGAAGTCTCGGGGGAGTGACGTTTGGGAACCTTGAGTGACGCGCTCGGAGCGTGAATTGCGGAGGCAGAAGCTTGCCCACCTGGGGTGTTACGGATGGATAGCTGTCGGAACGGGCGAGCGGCTAGAGTCCGATCACGGAGTAGCGGCGTTCGATTCCCGCGGTGGCGTGACCCCACTCACTGCTGGCGACACGTTCCTGGTGGGCTTCAAAGGCGGATGCGTGCTCGAAGTGCTCTTCGACCTGCCACATCAGGGGATTGCTCGTCCGGGTGACATTAAACGAACGGCATCCCGGTTCGGCCCGGGTGAGGGCAAGGTGCAGTTGTAGGTGTTCCCGGACAGTTCCCGCTTGGTCCTGGGTGAGACAAATAAGCTGTCCGCTCAGGGACACCTCGCCGCTGACTAGCTTCTTTTTCATCTTGAAATTGGTCAGCTGCACGCCGGCCGTCACTGGGTGTTGTTCTGCCTCGACGGTGAATCCCGAGCGCTCAAAGAAGGGGCGGGCTGTAATGCTGACGTCAGCTGTCAGTTCAGTCAGCTGCTCCTGGCGCGCGCGGGCCTCCACGTGGCCGATCAGTTGACGTGCCACCCCGCGTCGCAGGTAGCGAGGGGCGACGAACATCATGTCGATGTATCCCTCAGAGTCCACGTCAGAGAAGCCTGCCGGCGCACCATCCATGGTTGCCACGTAACCGTTCCGCGCCTGCATCGCCGCATGCCAAGCGGATAGCTCGCGCACTTCTGGCCGAGCCCACGCCTGAATCTGCTCCGGCGAATAGTCGGCGGCAGCGGTCTCGGTCACTGCGGCAAGGAAGATCGCCAACGTGTCTGCGGCATCCGCGTGGCCATACGGTCGAATGGCAACGACCGGCCTATCGGCGCTTGTGTTCAATTCCACAGAATCAGCATCCCACGGCGACTGTTCATGACCGTGCGGCACTCACTGTGTCCGGTCGTCGAAGGTCTTTTGGAACGACGGTAGCACCTCGCCGTCACTGTCGTGACGGAGTATCTAGGTTCGTTGGCCCGGTTTCAAACCGAAGAACGGCAGGCAGGGCGAGAGGCCAGCCATCGTCACCTTGAGACGCGGCCTCCCGTCCCACGCCTCACGTGTCAGACGCAGTCGGTCCGAGGTGACTACTCGGCCATCGAGTGCATCCCTGGAGATGCCATCGTGTGTGTAGCCAAGCTTTCGCGAGACACCTTGTGACGCTGGATTGTCCTGGAAAACCTCGGACAAGGCAGCGTCGGCTTCGAGTCCGACGAAGGCGAGGTGCAAGAGAGCGGTCCGAGCTTCGGTCCCCAGGCCTTTCCCGTGAAATTCGAGGCCGAGCCAGGATTCTGTCTTGACTTCGCGAAGGATTGGGAACTCACGCCCTCTGAGAGCAACCATGCCGATGGGTCGCTGTTTGAGGAAAACAGCGAGTTCCAGCGTCCACGCGTCTGTGCTCCAATCGCCTCGGCGGCTCCAGTGCTGCTTCATGACGTGCACTGTGCGTTCGGGCGGCGAAAGGTCTGTCCACGGTGTTAGGTAGGGTCGCTCATCGCGCTGATGCACGCCCGCGGCGGCGACCAACGCGACTTCGGTCAACTCCTCATCGGTGGGTAGGCGAAGCTCGAGTTGATCCGTGTTCAGGCGCAAGCCGACGAAGGGCCAGTGATCAATGAGCATGACAACAGTCTGGCTGCTGCGCTTACAGTCGCCGGCGCGGCTCGCTGGGCCCGACGCACGGTGCCAGCGGGGAAGGCTGGCGGACGAACGCCGCAGTTCGTAGCCAGGCAGCGAGTTGCCACCGCAGGGCGGTAGCTCACGCACTAGCCGGCTGGAACGATGACCTCGATCCTGTTGCCGAATGGGCCAGTTCTTGGGCGCCGGCTTGTCCTCCCGTTTCCTCCGTCTCGCGCATCGTGGCAGGACCGCGGGTGCTTATGGCCGTCCGTGACCGCGCGCGGAGTGTAGCGATCAAGCCTCCGTGCTCAACTTCATCTAGGCTCCTTCAAGGACGGCGGCAGGCAGGGGACCTGGCGACGAGCTGTGCCTCACACGTGAATGCCTCCAGACGGCCAACTTGATCGAAACAGGAAAAGGAACAGGGGACTCCATCGCCATGTTGAGCAGAACGAGCGCTGCACTTTCTCTGATCCTGATAGCAACGACTCTGACTGCTTGCCCTGATACTTCCGAAAAAGCCGGGCCAGCGATGGGAGACGAGAGCCGCCCGGCGGCCATCGCCACAGCCGTAGCAGCGACGAGTCTGACTGCCGGTACGGGTGGAGTTGCTCCCGTCGCTACCCGCACCCTGGATGCGTGCTCAGTCGAACCCCTCGGCTCGATAAGCAACCCGGACGCCCCCCGGCGCTACTCCTGCTCTGTCTCCCGGGACGCCCTTCTTACTTTCCCACCGGCAGTGCGGGCCTCAGAAGCCGCGTCGCTCATCGACGAAAGCTTCGCAGTACGATCGTGCACGTCGCTGTGGCCACTGGTGACGCCGGCAGCGCAATCCGCCTTAGAAGCACTCGACGCGGGGAGCACGGCGCCGCCCGTTCAGGGCGGTTACGACTGCAACGGGCAGCACGTGACGGCGACGTTCGGACGGGCCGACAGCGCAACTATCAGAAAACAGGCGCAAACCCCTTCCAGCCCCCTTCCGGGCACAGTCGTCTCTGAAGAGCCCCCAATAGGACTGCCCCCCTTGGACAAAGTCCTCGAATCGGGGGAGATATTCGTAGCCTTCATCGAAACCAGAGTGAGATACGTCGACATCACTGTATGCGGCCACCTACGCCTCTGCTAGAAGTGCAGGTACGTAGAGTCGCAGCCGCCACTCGTCATCCAGGGAGGGCGCTATTGGTTAGTGTCCCAGCGTGCCAAACTCATGCAGATATCAGCACGGACAGCGATTCTGGGAGCGCCCATACGAGTGATGTTGAGCGACAGGGGTTGAGCACGCATCGTCGGGTGGGCCGCGCAAAGCTCCACAGGGGAACCCTGACCGGGCACTATAAACCGACCAAGCCCTTCGCCGGCCTTCAAGAATCGAAATTCACGCCAAGTCTTTCCGGAACCAGTGGTTAGCGTATGGGTCGGTATTGTGCGCTTCCCCTTCGATGTAGCCAAGGGACGCGTACAGGCTTCGCGCTTCGACGAGGTCCGTTCGTGTGTCCAACCGCAACGCATGGAGTCCGAATTCGAGGGATTTGCGTTCCAGTTCCTTCATGAGAAGGCGTCCCACGCCCCTACCCCGTGCCGCAGGTTCCACGAAGACTCTGGTCACCTCGCCGATGTCGCCGGGCCGTACCCGCATTCCTGCACAGCCGAGAACGGTGGCTCCTTGGCGGGCCAGCAGAAGGATGCCCAGTGGTGCGACCAGGTCATCACTGGGGTATCCGGCCTGGGCGTCCAGGGTCTCCTGTCGAGCGGCGGGTCGCCCGTGGTAGCGACTCACAAGCTCCTCATAGTACCGACGTGACACGTCCTGGGCTTCAGCAGACGTCGGTGATGTCGCGGAGACAAGGATCGGCATCGTTGGAGTCATGCGATCCACAGTAGTTCTCGAGACACCCGACCAAGCGTGAGCTTGCTCCTACAGAGCGGCGTCCGGCTGCAGGGTTAAAGGGTGCCGGCCCCGGTCGGCCTGCGGCCCAGAGATGCTTGGAATCGGATCAAGTATCCATCCGGGTCCTGCACCAGGAACTGGGCTACGCCGGCCTCGGTCGTGCCGGTCCGGTACCACTTCGTCTCCGGCTCCATGAAGAGGGTCCAGCTCGCGGCGTCGAGAGCACTCAGCAGCGGTTGTATCGACGCCACAGTGATCTGGAAGTTGATCCCGCGGCCGAGAGGCGGCTCAAGCGGGGCAGGTATCCAGTTCCGTCCCGATCCTCTTTGTTCGAGCATGATGTGCGCCGTGCCGCTGGTGATGTAGGCAAACCCCTCGTCGGGGCGGTCGTAGAGCACCTCGAATCCGCAAAGGCGGCACCAGAAATCCAGGCTCGCCTCGAGAGAGGTAACCAGAAGCTCCGGGACCAGGCCGGGACCCGGCGTGCTGTCCGCGTCTGGCACGACTTCGGTTTGAAGCGAGACCTCTACCTCAGCGGACGTGGTCGATGCCGCAGGGACCAGGATCGGCGTTGGCATCATTCCGTCCACCTTACGCTCCGACCCACTGAGCGGATGTGTCGCGGCTTGATCCTCAGAACCGCCCGTGATCAGCGCCTCATTCAAGCTCAAAAAGTTTCCGAGGTGCCATAGTGTCAAAACATGGATCTCTCGGTATCGTGCACGCTCACAGGTTCGCTCGTGACCCTTGAACCGCTCTCGCTGGATCATGTGGGTGATTTGTGTGTGGCCGCGGACGAGGGTGAACTTTGGCGCGCTTGGTACACCGCGGTACCGCACCCCGAGTCGATGGCGGGAGAGGTTGCCCGCCGGCTCCGTCCTCACGCACAAGGACTTGTCCCGCCCTGGGCCACCCGGCTTACATCAACAGGACGGATAGTCGGCATGACGACCTTCATGAATCCGAACGTCGATGCCCCGCGAGTGGAGATTGGATCGACCTGGCTGGCCAGAAGCGCTCAGGGCACCGGGGCGAATCGCGAGGCCAAGCTTTTGCAGCTGGGCTACGCCTTCGACGACTTGCACTGCATCGCGGTGGAATTTCGCACTCACTGGCACAACCGCCAATCGAGAAAGGCGATAGCAGCATTGGGCGCGAAACAGGACGGAGTGCTACGCAGCCACTCCGTCGGACCAGACGGCGCGCTTCGGGACACCGTCGTATTCTCAATTATTCAGAGTGAGTGGCCGGCCGTTCGGGTTGGTCTCCGACACTCCCTGGCAACGGGCGGATTCTCCGCAGAATAGTTGCGCGATGGCAGAGACAGCCTCACGGGCTCAGATTCGTCTCCATCCCCGGACGTTCCCCGGCACTCATTCTGCGAGAAGGGGGGGAGCGGCTGCTGATGGCGTCCAGGGTTCGCAAGGGAACGGCTTACGGACGGTCGTTGTCGCGGGCGCCCAATCGGGGCTTCTCGTTCGTCCTACGCGGACCGCAGCTGATCTTCGACGGGCACGGCCGTAGTACTTCTGAGCAGAGGCACGGATGCGGCTAACACGAGGGTGAGCGCCATGCCAGCGCCGACGAGAAAACCAAGTCGAGGGTCGCCGGCGTCCACGGTGAACCCCACGATTACCGCGGCGACTGCTGCGCCCGCGTTGACTGCCGTGTTGATCCAACTGGATGCCTCGGTTCGTACTTCGACGGCGGTGATGTCGTCGGCGAGTAAGTAGCCGGTGACAAGCGAAGGGGCCAGGAAGAAGCCCACCGCGACGAGCCCGAACCCGAGAACCACGACAGACCCAAGAGTGGCTAGAAGTGCGCACAGCACGGTCATGAGAGTGCTCGAGATGAGTAGTCGCTGCACGAGCGAACTCCTCCACGTCCGCTGGCCGTAGAGCAGGCCTCCGACTGCGCTTCCGGCCGCGAAAGCTGCGAGAAGTATCCCGGCCAGGCCCACCGATCCCTGACTGTCGGCGACTGCGGGTGCGACCACCTCCACGGTTCCGAGCACGACTCCCACGCCGAGCAGCGCGATCAGGATTGCGACGAACCCGCTCTGGCGTAGCGGCCGTGAGCTGTTGCGCGGGGATGTGGTGACGGCGCCGTGCCCTCGCGAGAGCGGGCTGCTTGTCATGCCGAGCGTTCCGACAAGCGCCACCAGGGCGGTCGCGAGCAGTCCGACCGGCGGCGATGCCGCACCCACAACCGCAGCTGCGATCAACGGTCCCGTCGTGAAGAGTAATTCCTCACAGACTGCGTCGACGCTGTACGCCTTGGTTCGCAATGCTCCCGGCTCTGTGATCGAACCCCAGAGCACACGCATCGAGGCGCCGAGCGGTGGCGGAAACAACCCCACCACGGCCGCGAGGCCAACCAGCACCCCTGCTGGCGGCTCGGACTGGGCTGTCAGCGCAGCCATAGCGCCGAGGCCGGCGGCGAAAGCGATGGCGAGTGAGTTGAGGGCGAACCGCTGCCCGCGGCGGTCCACGAACCGTGCGCGGTAGGGGGATGCGATCACGTTCGCGAGTCCGAACGCCCCGGTTGCCGCGCCAGCGACCGCGAACGAGTCGGTGCTTTGCTGCACAGCGAAGAGCAGCACCAGGGTTACCATGGCGAACGAGAGGCGTCCGACAAGGGCGGGAACAAAGACCCTGAGTGCGCCGGCTGTGCGTAGTACTTCTAGGTAGCCTCCACTCATGTGTGCGGGGCCGGGTCATGGTTCGAGACTTCGAACAAGGCAAGAGTCGCACTGATCCGGATGCCCTCTGGCGTGGCCGAGGGCATCGCCTCATCGTGGATTAGTTTTCCGACCTCGCGGGACATCTCGCGGATGCGTTTCCACGCCTCGGGGGAGACCGTGACCTCGGCCTCGGTGAACACGAAGTCGGATTCCGATACGTAGCGAGCGCTTCGGGCAATCAGTTCTGCCGCGAGAGAGCTCATCAGAGCCTGGTGCTCGTCGGCATGCCCCGAGCCGAGCACTTCGCCGCTGGCTGGGTCATGCCGGTAGCGTTTGGCGGTCCCGCCGCGGATGCTCATCTCCTCGACAAGCTGCACGAGTCCGGCCTGAGCTAGACGACGTAGGTGGTAGCTCACGTTCGCCTGGCTCTCACCCAGAATTCGCGCTGCCTCAGTAGCGCTGAGAGCCTCCGCAGTCAGAATCGAAAGCAAGCGCAGGCGCAGCGGGTGAGCCACGACCCGCAGGCCATCGAGATCGTAGGGTGTGGTGGCATCCGGCATGCTCACACGATATGCCGAACCGGACCCGACCCCCAAATTGTTCTTTTGCGGTTTCATATTCGGGAGATGGGCCTTGCTGAATCACGCCATCCGCTTGGGCTCGATTGTCCGCAAGCCGCACCTCTACCGGTCACGCGCATTCCTCAGCGGGACATGACCCCGGAAGGCTCAGGCCTTACGAGCCGCCACAGAGAACATCAGCGGTACCCTCTCGCGACCCGAGGCCAAAGCAAATCTGGCCGGCGTCTCTACGAGTGGGGGCAACGGCTTCCAGGGCATAGCGGCCCGTCCACCCTCGCAGGCCGTCGAGGTGCGAGTGTGGTCGACCACGTGCTGCCCGCGGAGGTTCCTTGGCCGTCCCCAGCCTGATCAATCCGTGCAACGTTCGGCTCGCGGCCTCAAGCGTCGTTCGGTCAAGGCCTCGACGGCTTGGAGGCTCAGCGCTCGATCGCGCCGTGCCCCCACGCCGTCAGCTCGCCAGGACGCGACCTCCGGGGTCAGGCGGCCATCGCCCCGTAACGCTTGTGGCCCTTGACGTCGTAGCGGTCGAGCATCATGACCTTCGACCAGACGCGGATGAATTCGCGGACGAACCGCTCTTGCCCGTCGCTGCCCGCGTAGGCGTCGGCGATCGACCGCAGTTGCGCGTTAGAGCCGAATACCAGGTCATTCCGGGAGGCCCTCCAGCGAGCCTCGCCGGTCGCCTGAACCCGACCAGTGAAGGTCATCGCGGTCTCGTCGTCCTTCGTCCAGATGAGGTCGGTGTCGGTCAGATTCACGAGGAAGTCGGTCGTCAGGGCTCCGACGTGATCCGTGAGCACACCCACGTCGGACCCGTCCCAGTTGCTGCCGAGCACGCGGAGCCCGGCGTGCAGGACGGTCCACTCCGGTGCGGTGAGAGTGAACAAGTTCGCCTTGTCGAGGAATGCCGCCTCGGGCGCGACGCCCGGAGCAAACTCTTCGAAGCGCTCGGACACGAAGTTGCGGAACCCGTCCGCAATGGGTCGCAGCCACTCGAACATCTCGATGTCGGTCAGCTCCTGCGTCGTGTCGACACGGCCTGGCGTAAACGGCACGCTGGCGTCAGATCCTGCCGCCCGTGCCGCCTGCTCCACGGCGGCGCTGCCGGCGAGGACGATGAGGTCGGCAAGAGATAACTTCCGTCCGCCCGACGTCGCCGTGAAAGCCGCCTGCACGTTCCGCAGCGCGTCGATGACTGGGACGGTGCGTCGGTTGACCGCCCAGTCTTTCTGCGGCGACAAGGCCAGGCGGGCACCGTTCGCCCCTCCGCGCTTGTCGCTGTCGCGGTAGGTCGAGGCGGCGGAGAACGCCGTGTAGACGAGGTCGGACACGGTCAGCCCGGTCGCGAGGACGGCTTCCTTGAGCGCTGCCACGTCGGCCTCGTCGAGTGAGGATCCTGCTGCGTCCGGGAGCGGGTCCTGCCAGAGCAGGTCGTCGGCGATGGTGACCTCCGGGCCGAGGTACCGGTGCTTCGGCCCCATGTCGCGGTGCGTGAGCTTGTACCAGGCCTTCGAGAACGCGAGGGTGAACAGATCGAAGTCGGCCAGGAAACGCTCGCATATGGCCCGATACTCCGGGTCGACCTTGAGTGCGATGTCCGAGGTCATCATCATGAGCGGGTTCATCTGACCGGGTACGTGGGCGTCCGGAGTCTTCGGCGCCTCCGGGTCAGTCGGTGTCCACTGCAGCGCGCCGGCCGGGCTTTTCGTCTGCTCGTAGTCGTACGCGAACAGGTTCTCGAGGTAGGTGTTGTCCCACTGTGTCGGGTTCGGAGTCCAGCTGCCCTCGATGCCGTTGGTCGAAGTGTGCTCGGCACTGCCGGTACCCACCGGGTTGTGCCAACCGAGCCCCATCGACTCGATCGGGGCTTTCTCGGGTGATGGTCCGATGTCGGATGCGGGTACCTGGCCGTGGCTCTTACCGAACGCGTGGCCACCGGCGATCAATGCCACCGTTTCCTCGTCGTTCATCGCCATCCGCGTGAACGTGATGCGAATGTCGCGTGCTGAGCCCAGCGGGTCGCCGTTCGAATAAGGCCCCTCAGGGTTGACGTAGATGAGCGCCTGGTGCGACGCGGCCAGGGGGCTCTGCAGGTCGTAGTCCGCGTCGCCGTTCTGACCATGCCAGCGTTCGTCGCGGCTCACCATCTCGTCGGGGCTCGCGACCGCGTGCGGGTTCCAGACCTCCGGGCCCCACCAGGTGCCGTCGTCCGGTTCCCACGCATCGAGTCGTCCACCACCGAAGCCGTACGTCGGCAGGCCCATCAACTCGAGGGAGCAGTTGCCGGTCAAGACCATCAGGTCGGCCCACGACAGAGCGTTGCCGTACTGGTGCTTGATCGGCTGTAGGAGTCGTCGTGATTTGTCGGTGTTGCCGTTGTCCCACCAGCTTCCGATTGGTGCGAACCGCTGCATCGCGGTGCCCGCTCCGCCACGGCCGTCGGCAATTCGGTACGTGCCGGCGGCATGCCACGCCATTCGGATCATCTGTGGACCGTAGTTGCCGTAGTCCGCCGGCCACCAGTCGACCGATGTGGTGAGCAGTCGCTTGATGTCCGACTTGAGCGTCGTGAGGTCGATCGTGGCGAAAGCCGCCGCGTAGTCGAAGTCCGCGCCGAGCGGGTCGGCGTCTACGCCGTTCCGGTGGAGAAGCTCAACCCGGAGACGCTGCGGGTACCAACTGTCCAGGGTCGGCGACTGACCGAAGGTGCCGCCGAGGTGGTCGCCACCTGCTGGCAGCGCACCGCTCATGTGGAAACTGCATGTGTTGGTCTGGTCGTCAGTGCCCATTGATGCTCCCTGTGTGCTTCAGCTGGATGAGAAACGGTGTCGTCGAGGTCACAATTTAACGATCAACCGCCGCATCGCAGCAGCGTCAATCTGTGGTGCAGCGATGCTTCGACGCTGCTGTGAGGCGGTGCGTCGCGGGCTGCCGACGTGACGGGAAGCCCGATAGAAAGATCGTATTCCCGCAAGGTGCGCGTGGCATGCCAAGAAAGTGACTGACTTCTAGACGGCGGTGGTGCGGTGGCCGAGCGCACGATGGCCAAACCAAATAAAGCCCTGCGCCGATTGCTGCGGTGCGGGCGATGCGAAGCCCGGTAAAACCGACGCCGGAGGATGGGGGCTGTCGAGAGCTTGATTTCCGCGAATCGTGTTCCGCTCGCGGTGACCTGGGAGCACCCCCGCCAGAGGCTCCTAGTGGGGAACCTTCACCGGAACTGTTTGAGGGCGTCGCTGTAGCGTCGGGGGTCACCGCGGGTTTCATCTGTCACGAGCAGTGCGTGGCGTCCAATTACTCGCGTGTATGAGCCCTGGCACGGGATGCTGACGATCTTGCTCAGCCCGGCGCGCCATGCGGGGATGAGGGCAGTGAGCGACACGCGCTCCGGTTCTTCGTCCAGGGGGATGTGGAAATGACCGAACTGAGTCTCGGCCTTGTTCTGATTCCAAACTTCGTATTGGTCCGTGAAGGCCTCATCACCGAACTCGTCGCGCCATGATGGCCCTATGAGCGACTTCAGGAGTTCGGCGCGCTCAATCGACCCGTCGCCGGTTCCCCGGAGCTGGTCGAAGATGTTTTCATCGTGAAGTATTCCGGCATGGTGCACGCACGCGTCCCAGATGGAGGACCATGCGTTCTGCCAGGTCTGGGTTCTGTCTGACAATTCCGTTCGAGCATGCGTCCTGACGGATTCGTCCGAGAGCAGAGGGGGGAGATCGTTCGCGGCTGGCTGCAGATTCCAGGCCTCCCGGATCCAGAGCAGGTCGATAAGAGCGTGCGGATTGTCCTCGACGGTGATCAACATGTCGTGCGGCCAGGGGTTCCCTAGGATCGGAACAGATGAACGCATCGCACCCTCCATCGAGCATCAGCTGCCGACAGTCTCCCACCGCGCAATGCTCGATGGAGGGAACGACGTGCGGGCAGACTCCTTGCAACACGGCGATTGGTCGGGCGCAGTCCGCCCAAGACCGATTGGATGGATAAATGGATTCGAACTATCGGTTCTCAGCCGACGTTGCCGATATAGACCGTGACCAAGTGCACCGCTGGATCAGCGAACAGTCTTATTGGGCGCCCGGGAGATCACGTGCCCGGCAGGATGCAGCCATAGACGGCTCACGGAACTTCGGCGTCTATGACACCGAATCGAACAAGCAAGTCGCGTACGCGCGGGTCGTCACGGATGGAGTGACTTTTGCATGGCTTTGCGATGTGTTCGTTGACCCCCAGGTTCGAGGCCGCGGCATTGGCTCTGTCCTCATCGCGGGAGTTTTGGAAGAGTTCGAGCCGCTTGGTCTGCGGCGCATCGCTCTCTCGACCAACGATGCGCACGGCTTGTATTCCAAATCAGGGTTCACCGCTTTGGGTATCCCCGAGACGTGGAGGGAACGAATTGGCAACCCAAGCGCTTAGCACCAGCAGTCTTCGGGTCAAGAACACACCTATTCCCGCCCTTCAGGTTGGGTGTCACGAGGGAACCCTGGACGCGGCAGGTTCGTCCCGCAGCCTGTCCGTATGGAAGCGCAGCGTTTGGAATACTCGAAGCATGGTCGACGTCACCCTCACTCTGTCCTCTGGTTCGGCAATTCTCCGGCGCGCCAGGCGAGAAGACTTGCCGGCAGTCCTTGGACTGCTCGCGCATGACTCGATCAGCGCTTCCCGGGGCGACACTGGTCGATCGGAGGACCTTCCCGCCTACGAGCGTGCGTTCGCCGCCATCGATGCAGATCCGGCGCAGCAACTGCTCGTCGCGACTTCGATTCAGGGTGAGGTGATTGCCACTATGCAACTCACCGTTATTCCGGGACTCGCTCGAGTCGGGTCCTCGCGTTTGCAGATCGAGGCCGTCCGGGTTCGTTCTGATCAGAGGAGCCGCGGAATTGGTGGAGCAATGATTCGTTGGGCTGTGGACAATGCACCGATATTCGGTGCCCAGCTCGTTCAGCTCGCCTCTGACGCCGCACGCGTGGATGCGCACCGATTCTATGAACGGCTTGGCTTTGCGGCATCGCATGTCGGGTTCAAGTACGCCGTGCCGGAGATGCGCTGACACACGGGCTCAGCCCGAGTGACCAACCCGGCGTCGTCCACTACGTTCGGCGCCGAGTCAGGCGGTTGAATTATCTAAGTTCGAGGGGGACTCTGTGCCAGAACATGAACCGTGGTTTTGACCGAAGAGGATAGGTCTCGGCCGGGGGCCGCGCACCTCGGTTCGCGCTGGGGAACCTGCCGGCGAATTTCCTCGATTCGCCACTACTCTTATCAGCGTGAAGTGATGGACCCAAAAGTGGACGCTCGTTCTCGATTCAGCGTCATCGCCGGAATCCTCGTTGGTGTCGCGTTTGTATCTGCTCTAGTCGCCTGCTGGGGATTGCTTTCGCCTGCTTCGCGGGCGGCAAGTGCTGGGTGCAGAGTGAGGATGTTCCGACTTCAGAGTTAGTCGTTCTGGGAGTCATGGGGCTCTTGCTCTGGATTGTTGCCCGGATCGTCGCTCGTGGCCGGGCGGCTGCCCGTGGAGTATCGATCGCCACCTTCTTCACCGTGCCGGTACTCGTGGTCTGTCTGCTGCCATTCGTCGTCTTGGGCGCGTATCCGCTCAGCGCTGACCTTGGAAGCGATTGTGACACGGGCCAACCCTCTGGAATCATCATTTCGTCTGCTGCGTTGCTGCCTCTGATTGGTATTTTGATCATCGCGATCGTGTTCCGCCCAGCCACAAAACCGACGTCGCGTGTCGACGCGGACCCAGGACAGGATCAATAGTGCCGATCTAAGCCGGAGGCATGTTTCTACGATGCCGCATCAAAGGCGGACTGCTGGTGAGGTGCCATTGAGACCATCGTGCGAATCGCTTCGCCGGCGCACTTGAAGGGCATTGCAACATGGAACGTGTTCCAAACACGCGTAGGCTCGCTCGCTGTCCCGCAAGGCGGAGGGTCAGCGGGCGGTGCTGCCCTGCCCCTACCTGAGCGGTGAGCCGTGCACGTCCGCGTCGGCTGTGCCTCCCGCCCGAGAGCTTGGGCCCGCGAAGCAGTGACAACGGCGTATCCTGCGCGCTACGCTGCAGGCACGGCGGGGCCGAGTGCATTGGGGGATGGTGTGAAGGTTCTGGGTGCCGTCGCGGCCGGGCTGATGGCCTTGGGTGTCGCCGCGCTTCTCGTCGTGTTCGCCCTGGAAAACCGGGTCATCGAAGCCCTCGAGGCGCAGGCCACGCAGCTGGCTGTCCCCGCCGACTGGGAGCAGGTGAACGACGCGGTTCGCCGCGAACAGTTCCTGTGTATGAGCACGAACCCGTGCCCGAGCATCTCCCGGCGGTGGATGACGGACACCCCCGTTAGCGTCCACGACTTGGAGCGCATGGCGACGGGCGCGGGCCTCAGATTCTCGGTGGAGGGCACCTGCCAGCGGCCGCCGACGGCGTTCTCCGAAACGGGGGTTTGCACCTTGTACGGTGTCCGCAGTGAGAACCACTACCAGGTCTGGGTGAGCGACCGTCCGCAGGAGCCCCAGCAGGTGTCACTGGAAGTGCGTCCGAACCGCCCCTACCTCACTCAACCTCAGGGGTGAGGGCGTCCACCTTGTCCCGGAGGGTGGCGACTTCGGTGCGGAGCTGGTGCAGCTCGTAGGCCCTGTCGTCGAACCCTCTACCGGAACGCCGGTGAGGTCGCTTCTACGACGCCACCGACGGAACCTCCTAGAAGCTGTCAGACGCAGCGCCTGGCACGGGCCGCCGCCACCTTGATGAACCTTCGGCAAATCGTGCTGTGCAAGCGCAGCACTGGCCTCTGGACTCAGATCACCGAGGGTCGCATCAGGTTAAAGACATCTGGCTGGGCCTTGAGGAGCCGGGCGTTCAAGGCCTGGACCCCATTCAGCTCGGCAAACAGAAATTCTTGATCGGAAACGGGGACCATCATGAGCCACGTGATGACCAGGTCGTCCGACTCCAGGTCCTCAATGTCGTTCCAGAGAAAAGGCGATACAAACAGTGCGTGTGGCACTGAAACGGCTTGATCAAATCCCGACATCACGTCAGGGAAGATCGTGTCTGGCCAAATTGAATGCTTGCCGGAGGCGATATTAAGTGCGCTTCCGATCAAACCGCTTTGGATCACTTTCCAATTGCTTCCAGCCGCAGCCAGGAGTTCTACCCCGAGGTTTTTCCCGCCACCGGTTGAGAGGTTCGTGTACTGACTCGTTCCGATAGTGGCGTAGGAGGTCACGCCGACCTGGGGGATGTTATCGCATTCGATCAGGTTGAGCGATGGCAGGCCTTCCTCCCCTCCCGGAGAGTGCAGGATCTTGGGCTCGACAGAAGGCGCAACGCCGAAAGCGGTCATGGTGTGACGCGTGATTTGTCTGGCTGTGAACATGGCTCTCAGAACTCCGCGAGGTTCGTGCGCGGCGCGGCGAGGCGAGGCGCGGTTCGTCTTCTTGGTGTCCGCCGCGACACCGTGCGGTTGAGGTCCAAGAAGATTCCCGGACGGAGCCCACTTAGGCACCTCGACCGGCTGCGGCCAAACGTGGTTGCACCATATCCTCGATTGGCGTCATCGTTTGTGACCACTTCGAGCCAGTTGGCTCACGCCGAACAGAATTTCGCATCGACGAGACCACTCGGAGTTCGAGCAAACGGTGTGTGAGGCCGGATGCTCAGCGAGGATCTAAGGGAACGTCCTACGGGCACTCGCCATCGCGGTGCTGGGGTTCTCGTTTCATCTACGCCGATTGCAATTGATCCGCGACGGCCGCGGCTTTGGAGTTTCTGAGCAGCGGCACGGAGGCGGCCATCACGAGGATGAGGGCCATTCCGCCGCCGATGATGAATCCAAGACGGGGCTCTACGGCGTCCATGGCTAACCCCACCATGACGGCGGCAACGGCGGCACCAGCGTTGACTGCCGTGTTGATCCAGCTAGATGCCTCGGTGCGCACCTCTGCAGCGGTGAGGCCGTCCGCGAGTAAGTAGCCGGTCACGAGCGACGGGGCCAGGAAGAAGCCCACCGCAGCGAGTCCGAAGCCGAGGACCACGACAAACTCAATTGTCGTGAGGAGTGCGCACAGCGCGGTCATGACTGTGACCGAGATGAGTAGTCGTTTTACGAGCGAGCTCCTCCAGATTCGCTGGCCGTAGAGCAGGCCTCCGACTGCGCTTCCGGCGGCGAAAGAGGCGAGAAGGATGCCGGCCACGCCGACCGATCCCTGTCTGTCGGCGATTGCGGGTGCGACCACCTCCACGGTCCCGAGTACGACTCCCACGCCGAGTAGCGCGATCAACACTACGACGAACCCGCTCTGTCGTAACGGCCGTGAACTCTTCCGGGGGGAAGCGGTGACGGCAACGTGCTGTCGCGACAGCGAGCTGCTCGTCATGCCGAGGGTTCCGGCCAGCGCCACCGTGGCTGTAGCGAGAAGTCCGACCGTCGGCGATGCCGCACTGAGAATGGCCGCCGCGATCAATGGCCCAGTCGTGAACAGTAATTCCTCACAGACAGCATCGATGCTGTACGCCTTCGTCCGCGGCGCTCCCGGCGCTGTTAGCGAACCCCAGAGCACACGCATCGCGGCACCGAGCGGTGGAGGGAACAATCCGACAATGGCCGCGAGCCCAACGAGCGCCCCTGACGAAGGGTCGGGCTGGGCTGTCAGCGCAGCAATGCCGCCGAGACCGGCAGCGAAGGCCATGGCTAGCGAGTTGAGTGCGAACCGCTGTCCGCGTCGGTCGACGAATCGTGCGCGGTACGGGGAAGCGATCACGTTCGCGAGCCCGAAAGCGCCCGTAGCCGCGCCGGCGGCCGCGAAAGAATCCGTGCTTCGCTGCACCGCGAAGAGCAGCACTAAGGTCACCATGGCGAACGAGAGTCGCCCGACGAGCGCGGGGACAAAGACCCTCAGTGCGCCGGTCGTGCGCAGTACCTCGAGGTAGCCGCTACTCATGTTCGCGGGGCCGCGTCGTGGTTCACGACCTCGAACAATGCGAGGGTGGCACTCATGCGGATGCCTTCTGGTGTGGCGGAGGGTATCGCTTCATCGTGGATAAGTTTCCCGATCTCGCGTGACATGTCGCGGATACGTTCCCATGCCTCGCGGGAGACGGTGACCTCCGCCTCGGTGAACACGAATTCGGATCCCGACAGGTAACGCGCGCTGCGGGCGATCAGCTCTGCGGCGAGGGAACTCATCAGAGCCTGGTGCTCGTCGACGCGGCCCGAACAGAGCGCTTCGCCGCTCGCGGGGTCATGTCGGTAGCGTTTGGCGGTCCCGCCACGAATATTCGTCTCCTCGACAAGCTGCACAAGTCCCGCCTGAGCCAAACGACGCAGGTGGTAGCTCACGTTCGCTTGACTTTCATCCAAGACACGCGCCGCCTCCGTAGCGCTGAGAGCCTCTGCAGTCAGAAGAGAAAGCAAACGCATGCGCAACGGGTGAGCTACCGCCCGGAGGCCATCGAGATCGTAGGGATTGGTGGCATCCGGCATGCCCAAACGATATGCCAAACAACACCACACCCCCAAATCGTTCTTTTGCGGTCATCTGTCCGGGGCACATGCCCAGGCAACTCACGGCACCGTCCGAGCTGGAGTGCCCTGAAACCTGACGATGATCGGGCTCACGTTTGAATGAAACGGCCTGTCTGGCGAGTAGCCCGAGTTGGTAGCGCTAGTCCAGGCACCTGGTAGCGCAGTACTGACGAGGTGGTAGCGGCCCGGGCTTTGTGCCCGGGCCGCCTCCG